>DYSA01000513.1 GCA_020726425.1 Fibrobacter succinogenes
GGACAGAATTTATTGTCAGACCCATATTCAGCTTCGCATTGTGGACATTTTTTCATGTAGTACCTTACTGTTAAAAATCATAAAATGGAAAGACACGGCGAAGAAGGTTTCGACCGTGCAAAGTTATAGAATAGATTATTTCGATTTGATCTAAAATGATAATGCAACATGTCCCCGCTTTTGCAGTGTTTTCAGAAGCCGTAGACAGCACACAATTTTTCAGGTAGGAGAAAAAAGGGTCAGTCAACAGGTTCTCAAGATTTCACCACAAAGCCAAGAGAGGGCGTGTTCAACGCTTACACCTGAAGACAGACCGTAAGGTCGCTTCAAGCGTTGAACACGCATCTTCTGGTTTGACAGAAGAAATTAGGGTTCCTCATTGAATTATTAGTTCAACTTGGCTTTGTGGTACGAGCAATATACCATACGGGGGCATCTTCTTCAAGTCAGAGAAAAGTGTATACTTTTTATTATCTATTATTGAGCCCCCTCTAAAAACCCACCCCGAAGAGTTACTGTCGGCACAAGGTATTTTGTGAGCATTCAGTTCAGAAGCGGGGAACTATGTTCAGAGAAAACAGCGGGCATCTTCAGGAAAATCTATTCGGTACAACTAGCCAGCTTTCGAAGCAGCAGCAGAAACGGCTGGAACGATCGAAAGAGTTCTATATCTACGAACACTTTTTCTCACAGATCGATGAGAAAATTTTCGAACCACTTTATTTCGACAACAACGGTCGGCCGAATGCGGGGATAAATGCACTGGTAACCGCTTCGATGCTTCATTCGCACAACGGTTGGTCTGTCGAATTCCTGATTGACCAGATCAATTTCAACCTGCTCACTCGCACTGCACTCGGCATGAAAACGATCGACGGAACTCCTTTTTGCGAAGCGACTTTCTACAATTTCCAGAACCGCCTTCGCCGCCACGAAGAACTCAACGGTGAAAATCTTCTGGAAGTTCAATTCAAAAAACTGACCGCCAAGCAGATCAAAAATCTCGAACTGAAAACCGGTATTCAACGAACCGATTCGTTTCAGGTGATGACCAATATCAAGAGCCGAAGCCGTGTTGAACTCTTGGTCGAAGTACTTATCCGCCTGTACCGCGTACTCGATCTTTCGGTTCAGGAACGGTTTTGTGAACTGATCGCTCCATACCTCGAAGAGAGCAGCCAACAGTTTGTCTACAGCCTTGATAAAGAAGATATTCCGCATACACTCGAACTGCTCGGAACGGTGTATTACGCTCTTCACGAGGCACTGAAACACGAATTTTTCGACCTCGAAGAGTTCAAAACTTTCGCACGGGTTTACGCAGAACAGTTTGAATTTGCAGATCAGAAAATTGGGGCACGCGCGGCAGAATCTGTGGGAAGCGGATCGCTTCAGTCACCGGATGATCTCGATGCGACCTATCGAAAAAAGCGTCAAGAATCGCACAAGGGATTGGTCGCCATGGTCACCGAAACGGCTTCGCCGGAGAATCCGATTCAGCTGATTACCGACGTGTGCATCGACAAAAACAATGTCGATGATGCGGCGATTCTTGAGGGTCGAATCGAATATCTGAAAGAGATGACCGGCGATCTCAAAGAGCTTCATGTCGATGGTGGATTCGGGAGTGAAGGCGTTGATTCCAAAGCCTTAGAACATGGAATTGATATCATTCAGACTGCGGTAAAAGGACGTGAACCTGCGGTCGATTTTGAAATTACGTTTAACTGTGAGACCGGAAAAATTGAGGTTTCGTGCCCGAATCAGACCGTTGAAGCGACCGATGCACGTCGTCGAATGAAAGCGGAGTTTTCTGAGGAAATATGCGGTTCGTGTCCGTTCGCGGATCAGTGTTCGGCACAAAAAGGTAAGAAATACCGAACATATCGATTTGATAAAGAAAAACTTCCAGCAGAAAAACGAAAGCGGAATATTCAGAAGATTCCGCCGGAGCGAAGAACTCTTCGGGCGAATGTAGAAGCAACGGTAAAAGAGTTTTCGGGAGGATTCAATTCGAGCGGGAAGATTAAAACCAGAGGAAAGTTCAAGGCGGTGTTCTATGTGATCGCTTCGGCCTTTGCTGTAAATATTGG
>DYSA01000514.1 GCA_020726425.1 Fibrobacter succinogenes
ATTCGCACACTTGTACGCACGGAGCATTCGGTGCGTTCGCTTGTGGAGTTGGAACGACGGACCTCGAAGTGGGAATCCTCAAGGGCGTTTGCGCATTCCGTGCTCCAAAAACGATTCGCGTGAATCTCAACGGCAAACCACAGAACCGTGTCTATGCGAAAGATGTAATGCTGACGATCATTAAAGAACTCACCGTGAACGGCGCAACGGATCACGTGATCGAATTTCGCGGAACACTGATCGATGGTTACACCATGGATGAACGTATGACGCTCTGTAACATGGCGATCGAAGCGGGCGGAACGTCTGGTCTCTGTATGCCCGACATGACCACCGCTGAGTTTTTGTGGGAGTTCATCAAAGACGACTACGCAACCAAAGAAGACGCGGTCGCAGACTACAAAAAATGGTGGTCTGACGAAGACGCAACCTATTCTCGCGTGATCGATATCGACGTTGCTGCGATCGAACCGGTAGCAACGTTCGGCTACAAACCGGATCAGGTGAAATCAGTTCGTGACATGGAAGGGAAAGTTGATCAGGTCTATATTGGTTCATGTACCAACGGTCGTTTGTCGGATCTTCGTATTGCAGCGGAAGTTACGAAAGGGCATAAACTTGCCTTCGGTGTTCGCGGAATCGTTTCTCCGGCGACACCGAAAATCTACCGCGAAGCTATGAAAGAAGGAATCCTCGACATCTTCCTTGATGCAGGATACTTGGTGTCAAATCCGACGTGTGGAGCGTGTCTCGGTATGAGTAACGGCGTTCTTGCTCCGGACGAAGTAGCAGCTTCAACCACGAACCGTAATTTCAACGGTCGTATGGGTAAAGGCGGAATGGTGCATCTCATGAGTCCAGCAACTGCAGCGGCGTGCGGAATCACCGGAAAACTCACTGATCCACGAGATATTAAATAAATATGGAATTTGCAGAGACGTTGCATGCAACGTCTCTACGATGATAACAAGGAGATTTGATATGAAACAGTTTGGCGGTCCGGTTCTTTTTCTGGACAGATCAGATATCAATACCGATGAAATTATTCCTGCGAAGTATCTGACGGTTTCGACCAAAGATGCTCTTAAACCGTACCTTCTTGAAGATCTCAAGATGGAAGGTTTTGATTTATCCTCTGCGGAATTTAAAAATGCAAAAGTGATCGTAACCCGTGAAAACTTCGGATGTGGATCTTCGCGAGAACACGCTCCGTGGGCGCTCGAAGTAAACGATATTTACGTAGTTTTGGCTGAAGGATACGCGCGTATTTTCCGTCAGAATATGTTCAACTGCGGAATGCTCGCAGTGGAACTCACAAAGGAAGAGATCGAAGAACTATTCGAGATTTCAGGCAAAGGGCCAATTGAATGTTCAGTTGATCATGCGAAAAAGTCGATGATCTTCACCTGCAACGGCGAAGTTGTATATGAACTAGAGTATTTTATCTCTGAATTTGACGATGCGCTGGTTAATGCTGGTGGATGGGTTGAATTTGCAGATAAGAACTACTGATTCTTTGGTATGAATTTGTGTGATTTGATAGAGACGTTGCATGCAACGTCTCTATTTGTTTAACCCTGAAATATTTCAGCCAATGTCTCTTTGAAATCGTTCACGTACTCTTCCGAGTGAAGTTGTAGTGGCTTTTCAATATATCCTTTGGCTCCGCTGGTGATACACTCAAGCATTTCATAGGTCCGAACTGCCGATACCATTATGATTTTTGCATCTGGGAATTCTGGAATGAGCTTTTCGACCGTTTCAAGTCCGCTGATTCCACCCATTATAATATCCAAGGAGAGAAGATCTGGTTTATATCGGCGATAGAGTTCGATGGCTTCTTCTCCCGATTCACCGGTTGCTACAACTTCATACCCCATCTCGTCGCGATAGAATTGAACCAGTTGTTTCACGATGAATTTTGAGTCATCTATTACAACAACTTTTTTAGTTTCCATTAGAAACCCCCGTTGTTGCAGTATGTTGGATCACATATCCCATGTAGAGTTCGCCTTCGCCAATTTTTATCGTCCCCTGAATTCCCCACAGGAAAGATACAAAAGGGGTACCCCCGCTGTAAAGGATTGGAAC
>DYSA01000046.1 GCA_020726425.1 Fibrobacter succinogenes
CTGGGAACGAGTGCTAAATTCATAAAGATTGGTAACAAACACCTGAGTAGTAACGCTTTTTTTATGGTAAATGGATTGTGGAAAAATATGGACTCTCTACCAAGAGGCTTGAATGAATAAAATATTGTGTATGTTACTGGTTCCCTGCTTTATCTTTGCTTCTTGGAATCCACTTGTGCGTCGCGATTCCCGACTAGATGCATTTATTATGCAGATTTCTTCGCGTTATGGAGAACCTCTTCCTGATGGATTCTACCAACAACCGATGCATCGAGAACCGGTTTCTCAATTTATTCAATTTGCACTTGATTCACTTGAGTTAAGTGAAGGCGAACGTGAAGATGCAAATTTTCTTATGTCGTGGTATAGCGGAGAAAAAACAATTCTTAATCGTTCAAATGAAAATTCACGAATCACTATTGGATTGAATTTGGTTGGCGATGTTCAAATGGGATTTTCTGATTCTCTTTCTTATGGGTTGAAAGGGATTATAAATCCTGGCATGAATGGATATATTGGTGGACTTTCATTTGGTTCTGAATTTTCTATGCTCACAGAAACTCGCAACGACACAATGTGGCATGTCTCCCGTTATGAACCGTTCGAAGGAAATCCTTATAATCTATTCGGGAGAGCCGATTCAGGACAGGTTCGCGCTTCCGATACATTTCGAGGTGGTGCAAGTTGGAAGTTAGGAATGTCTCAGTGGGATTTCGGGGTAGATCATTTAAAACTGGGGCCGACAATTCGGAATCCCTTAATGCTCAATTTTGATTCTTCGCCTGCAGCTTTTGTTCGTATGAACCTTGCTTTCCCGTGGTTGAATTACACTCATTCTGCGGTGAAAGTTCAAAGCTTACGCGATTATAATCGGGTGATGATGTATCATAGGTTTGAAGTTCCTCTGCTTCACAAGCATTTGACAGCATCTTTTAATGAAGCTGTTGTTTATGGTTCAACGCCTGATAGTACAACGGAAGCAATTGTCCATAAAGATCCGCTAGATTCGCAATACTACAACCAAGAACGAACATTTGAACCAGTATATTTAATTCCATTTATGCCTTTTGCATTTATGGAGCATTTTTCTGGTGACCGGGAAAATAAACAGATCTCGATGGATTTTGCACTTACTCTACCACAAAATTTTTACTGGTACTTCGAATTTTTCCTCGATGACATGAGTTCACCGGCAACGCTGTTTTCTGATGATTTTGGAAATAAATGGGCATTCTCTGTGGGGGGGGAATGGATGGCACTGGTTAGTGGTAGGAATTTGTCACTTTCTTCTGAATATAGTCGGATTGAACCATGGGTATATACGCACTTTAGTAGTTCAAGCCACAGTTATCAACACTTTGGAAGTTCGATAGGCTCTGATATGGGACCGAATAGCGATCTGTTTTGGTGTGAAGGTGCACTTCAACTCAATCAAAAAAATCGGTTTTCACTATCGTTCGAAAATCAGCGATGGAATCACGAGCAGCGCGGCGGATCGATTAACCATGTCTTCTACTCTGAAGCACTTGTGAGAGAAGGTGCAGTATATGATAAAAATGATTCGTTGATAACTCCGTCGCCTTATGTCGAAGACAGCAAGCACAAAAAGTTTCTCGAGGGGAATGTGCAGAGCGATAAAATTGTGACTCTTAATTGGAACTTTCTCCCATTTCATCTGTATGATATGAATAGCCGGATCAGTTATTCAAGTCGAAATGGGTTTGGGTTTGGACTGAACGGTGGCTTTCATTTTTAAGGGGGAACGATAATGAAAAACGATTTTTTTGAACTAAAAGCGCACGGAACTACGGTAAAGCGAGAGTTCGTTGGTGGGTTAACTACCTTTTTGACAATGGCGTATATAATCTTTGTCAATCCCGATATTTTGTCAAAAGCGGGGATGGATCAGGGAGCACTGATCACCGCCACATGTCTCGCAGCGGCGGTGGGGACAATTCTCGTTGCGCTCTGGGTGAACGTTCCATTTGCTATGGCTCCGGGGATGGGGTTGAATGCGTTTTTCACCTACTCACTGGTTTTGGGGCGTGATGATGTTACTTGGCAGACTGCTTTAGGTGTGGTGTTTCTTTCTGGGGTTTTCTTTTTGATATTAACTGTCACTGGAGTTCGAGAAAAAATTGTTAGAGCGATTCCACTTTCACTGCGATTAGCTGTAGGAGCGGGGATTGGACTATTTATCACCTTTATCGGTATGAAAAATCTTGGATTGGTAGCCGACCATCCGGTCACGTTGGTGACCTTGGGCGATTTTTCTCGCCCCGTGGTTCTTGGGCTCATCGGCCTAGTGATTATTGCAGTGCTGACCGTTCGCGGAGTAAAAGGTGCACTGTTGATCGGTATTATTGGCACGTATGTGCTGGGATTAATCACTGGCGAAGTTTCATTTCATGGTTCACCGTTTTCTCTGCCACCTTCGCTTGAACCGATTGCATTTCAACTGGATATCGTTCAAGCATTCCAACTCTCAATGGCGGGAGCAATTTTCTCATTTATGTTTGTTGATCTCTTTGATTCTGTGGGGACAATTGTTGCCTGTTCTTATCAAGCAAACATGATTGGTGTTGATGGATCGATTCGCAAGATCGACAAGATGCTTGAAGCTGATGCGATTGCGACCATTGCCGGATCCCTGATGGGGACAAGTACCACCACAACTTATATCGAATCGGCGTCGGGTATTGCAGATGGCGCACGAACAGGACTTTCATCTATGTTTACGGCACTTTTTTTCCTGCTTGCGTTATTCTGTGCACCTTTTATTGGATCGGTTCCCGCTTTTGCGACTGCTCCTGCACTTATGATTGTAGGGATTTTTATGTTCCGCTCCATTGGAGAGATTAATTTCGAAGATTTCGAACAGGCAATTCCTGCTTTTCTCACCATTGTCGCTATGCCTTTGACCTACAGTATTGCAACGGGAATATCTCTCGGATTTATATCGTATATCATTATTTCTTCAGCATCTGGGAATATCAAGCGGATTTCACCGGTGCTGTGGGTGATTGGCGCATTAGCAACTATTAATCTTGTCGTTTGAGGAGTGAACTATGAACTATCTTGAAATGATTAGTGCCGATGCAATCGCAAAGCGAGTTTCCGAATTGGGAACGGTGATTAGCGATGAGTATTCTGCCGTTGGCGGTGAACTTCTTGTGGTTGGACTTCTGCGAGGTTCGTTCATCTTTATGGCGGATCTCGTTCGAGCAATTACGTATGATCATGAAGTTGATTTTATGACCGCATCATCTTACGGAAATAGCACCGTATCTAGTGGTGATGTGAAAATTATTATGGATTTGAATAAATCGATCGAAGGTAAGCATGTTCTTTTGGTTGAAGATATTATCGATACGGGGCATACGCTTCACAATGTGATCGAACTTCTAAAACTTCGTCACCCTGCTTCGATTAAAGTCGTTACGCTTCTGAACAAACCATCCCGTCGAGAAAAAGAGGTAATAGTAGATTACTGTGGTTTTGATATTCCCGACGAATTTGTATTTGGAATGGGGCTGGACTTTGAGCAGAAATTGCGGAACCTTCCGTATGTGGCGGTAAAAGCATAACTTTGTTGACATCTCTTCTGATTCTCGCTATTATTGGTTGAGAGAACTGTACAAAGGGGGGACTATGGAAGTTCAAGATGCAACAAAAACCGAACAGATACTTCGAACTCAAAGCAAACCCAAAAATCCGGATATTACTCCGGATCCTCGGGTGACTGAAAAGAGAGAAACACCCCCGGATCGCGGCCGGCAGGAGAGTCGAAATGAGTACGGAGATCGCGCGGAAACAAGCCGTGGTAGATGAACAAAATTTTACTTTTTAGCCGAAGAACTCTTCTCTTCGGCTAATTTTTTCCCACCGATACAATCCCAATCAAAAAAAGGCCCCGGATCTATCTTGCAATCTTGGCGAATTCCCAAAGATACCGCACGTTCACCAGAAATATCTTCATGACCGAGTATTGATCGAATATTTTCCCGATTCTTTATCTGTACGAGTAGTGATTTGAGCGATCGGTACTGTTTTTGGGTGAATGGTTTTTGTTCGCTTCCCGCAAGTTCAATTCCAATTGAAAAGTCATTTACTCCGGTGCGATTGTCTGGTTCAGGCATAATTGAACCTCCGGCATGCCACGCCTTTTTAGAGTCAGGAACAAGATTGAGAACGGTTCCATTGCGAAGGATCAGATAGTGAGAGCTCACTCCGTATTCAACAAAGATGGAAATGAGGTGATCTTGTTTGAACGGCACTCGTGGGTGGCGGAATCGATCGCTCATAAAGTGAATGACAATGGTGTCAATTTCGGATGATCGTTCGCCCCATAACTGGTTTTGATTAGAGGAGAGAAGAGCGTTTCCTACTGTTGTTTCACCGAGCTTTGAACTATTTTTCGCTTCGAGAAAAAATGGAATTGGTTTCACGGAAGGATCCTTATGGATAGAGGAACTGTTCTGATCACTGGTGCGGGTCATCGAATCGGCGCAGCAATCGCTAAAGATCTGCTGATTCATGGATGGAGCGTGATTGCTCACTATCGAACTGATCGTTCAGAACTGGTGGAGTTTCTTTCTGAGAATGAAAAATATACGTCGCAAGTTCAGTGGTGGCAGGCTGATTTTCCTCATGAACTTCTTTCTGCCGAAACTCTTCCGTGGGTAACGATTTCCGGATTGATCAATTGTGCCGCCGTTTTTGAAGAAGGAAATATTTTTGACACCGTGAACTGGCCGGATCAATTCAGTGTAAATACGTTTGTTCCTGTTGAGTTGACCAAGATATTTCAGAAACGGGGAAGTGGTGGATCGATCATCAATCTTGTCGATTCAAATATCGATAGGGTTCACCTTCGATTTCAGAATTATCGCCTTTCAAAACTGATTCTTGCGGAGCTCACTCGTCAAATGGCCGTGGCAATCGGTCCGAACTTTCGCGTAAATGGAATCGCTCCAGGAACCGTGATCCCTCCGGTCGAAGGCGATCTTGAATCGTATCGTCGAGCGCGAAAACTGGCGCCTTCTGGGCGTGAAACAGCATTAGAATCAATATGTTCTGCGGTTCGATTTTTATTAGATAACAGGGATATAACTGGCGAGATAATCGCCGTTGACGGGGGAGTGCACGCATTATGATTCTTCGACCGCTAAAATGGTATGCAAAACTTCTCACATCAAAAGGTCGCCGCCGTGAACTTCGTTATCTCGTCGAAGGTCGCCGGCAAGTAGAGCAGATGTTGGAATCTTCACCTGATTCAATAGATGAAATTTTGTCACTAGTGGATTTTGAAAGTTCAGCCATTCCCGTGCGAGTTCTGACCGAATCTCAGATGAAACAGTGCTGTGATTCTGAAACGGTTCCTGAAATGATTGCCGTTGCAATTATTCCCGAGAGTTGCTTTGGCACAGTTGAAGGATCTGAAATTTTCTCGTCAAAAATCCTTTTTCTTGAAGATTTACAGGATCCGGGGAATGTGGGTACACTTTTGCGAAGTGCCGCTGCTTTTGGATTTCACACGGTGATCATGAGTGATGGCTGTGCGGATCCTTTTGCACCGAAAGTTGTTCGTTCTGCAGCGGGAGTGATTCCTTCACTTCAGATCATTCGCTCTTCTGATTCATACGAAATGCTTGGTTTGCTTAAAACGAATGGATATTCCCTCGTAACAGCGGATATTGATGGTGGATTTGATACCCTTGGATGTGAGGGAAAAACTATTTTTGCACTCGGAAATGAAGGCAACGGAGTTTCGGAGCGGTTGCTCTCACTTTCTGATGCACTTTTTACGATACCCTATGACAGTTCACTGGTCGAATCGTTGAATGTGGCGATCGCCGGATCTATAGGAATGGCTCAATCTTTTAGAAATAAATGAGGTTTGAATGAAAACGGTAAACACTCTCAATGCACCTGCTGCGGTTGGTCCATATTCACAGGCGGTTATTTCGGGAAATATGATCTACTGTTCTGGCCAGATCCCGTTGATTCCTGGGACATCAGATTTGGTGAATGATGACGTGGCGGAAGCAACAAAACAGTGTATAAAAAACTTGTCTGCGGTTCTTGAAGCAGCGGGTTCTTCTTTGAACCGCGTTGTTAAATGTTCAATTTTTATTCTCGATATGGGCCAATTCAGTGTTATCAATGGGGCCTACGAAGAGATGTTTGGTGAGCATCGTCCTGCCCGTGCTGTTGTGGAAGTTTCCCGTCTTCCCAAAGATGCTCTCGTTGAAATTGAATGCATCGCAGAAATCTAAAAAAAACGGTGGCAATGGCGTTGGTAGCATTGCATAATTCGTGTAAATAAACTTTCACAGATTGGCAAAGGTCTGAGCATGAAAATACTTGTAGTAGAAGATGATTTCACATCACGAATATTGATGCATAAGCTACTCTCTCCTTATGGAGACGTGCATATCGCTGTTAACGGTAAGGAAGCTGTTGATGTTGTTGCAGAAGCAATCAAGGCGAACGAAATCTATGAGCTGATCTGTCTCGATGTGATGATGCCTGAAATGGATGGTCATACCGCTCTTGAACAGATTCGCAAACTTGAAGAAGATGCAGGATTCGCTGTTGGCCAAGGTGCGAAAGTTATCATGACTACCGCTCTCTCTGACAGTCAGAATGTAATCGGAGCATTTAAGGAGAATTGTGATGCGTATATGGTTAAGCCTGTTGAACGCGCAAAACTTCTCCGTCAACTTCGCAAATTGATGTTGATAGACTAATTTTGAAGTTCTGAAAAAAATAAAAAGCTGGGGAAGAAATTCTCTGGCTTTTTTTGCATTTGAGAATGTCACTTGCACCGATGTGTTTTCAATGAACTCACAACTATACCATTCTCTTATCACTATCTATTTCCTCTCTTTCCTTAAAGACATTTACCGGAAATCATAGTACTATTTTCCCGAATTGAAACATCAATTATCAAGGGGAAAACTATGTGCGGAATTGTTGGCTATATTGGTCATGGAAAGAAAAAAGAGATTCTTCTCGATGGACTTCGAGAATTAGAGTATCGCGGCTACGATTCGGCGGGGATCGCTATGATGGATCACGAAGGGATTACTCACTTTAAAGCGGTGGGGAAACTGATCAATCTCGAAGCAAAAGCGGCAGAGTATTCTAGTCAATCTTATGGTGTGGGAATTGGCCATACTCGATGGGCAACTCATGGAAAACCAAACGAAGTAAACGCTCATCCACACCTTGGTGAATACAGCTTTGTGGTGCACAACGGAATCATCGAAAACTATCAGGAGTTGAAAAAAGAGTTACAAGCTGAAGGCGTCCAGTTTTTGTCTCAGACTGACACTGAAGTGATCGTTCACCTTTTCGAAAAATTCAACAACGAACTGAATGATCCATTCAAAGCATTCGAACAGACAATCAATAAACTTCGCGGAGCTTACGCTACACTTCTCATTACCAAAGCCGATTCAGAAACGATTTACTTTGCCAAAAATGGATCACCAATGATCGCGGGGAAAGACGATCACGGCAGCATTTTCTTTGGAAGTTCTGATGCGGCGCTCATTGGAAAAGCAAAAGAGGTGTGTTATCTCAATGATGGCGATTACGGATTTGCTCGGTCTGGTGTCATTTCACTGTTCCACGCCGAAGAGTTTTTGATTCCCGCAATGGTGTCTCTCAAAACAGACAAAATCTATGCACAAAAAGAGGGATTTCGCTTTTTCATGGAGAAAGAGATTTACGAGCAGAGTGCCGTTCTCAGTGACACCATGCTTGGACGGGTTCTGGACAACGAAGTCTATTTCGATGAAATTCCTGAGGGAATGTTCAATGGGATTCGGGAGATTAAGGTGTGTGCCTGCGGCACTAGTTACCACGCAGCCCTCGCATCGAGTTATCTCTTTGAACGACTCTCGCAGATCCGTGCTTCTGTGGAAATCGCCAGTGAATTTCGGTACAAAGAACCGCTTCTCCGCACGGACACGCTGTTCGTAGTGATTTCTCAATCCGGTGAAACTGCAGATACATTGGAAGCTCTTAAGATGGCAAAACGGGCGGGGCTAAAAACGCTTGCTCTGTGCAACGTGGACAACTCATCAATTGTGCGCGAAGCAGATGCAACGATTCTTCTTCGCGCGGGTATTGAAAAAGGGGTGGCCAGTACAAAAGCATTCGCCACTCAGATGATGACGCTCTGGATGTTGTCGCTCTATCTCGCAAAAGGAAAAATCACTGAAGACAAATATCGGTTTGATCTCGATGCGATGCGCCAGATTCCCGCGCTCGCAAAAGTGAAAGATCGGATCCACGAAAAGGTGAAACGATTGTCGAAACGGTATCTTCACGGCCACGGATTTTTCTTTATCGGTCGCGATATTTTCTATCCGCTCGCTCTGGAAGGTGCACTCAAACTCAAGGAAATCAGCTACCTTCACGCCGAAGGGTATCCTTCCGGCGAAATGAAACACGGGCCGATTGCTCTCGCAGACAGCGAACTGTTCACGATCGCTCTTATGCCGCAAACACTTTTGTACGATAAAACAAAATCAAACATAGAGGAACTATCAGCACGTGATTCAACGATTTGTGCGATTTCTCCGAAATCATTTGAATTGGCTGATGACTTTATTCGTACGAGTGATTTGAAGCATCCCATGTGTGAATTTTTCGAGATGATGGTGATACTTCAACTTCTCTCCATGGAAGTGGCTATTCGGTTGGGCAACGATGTGGATATGCCACGGAATCTGGCAAAGAGTGTGACCGTGGAATAGATCAGGTCTGATTCAATAAAAGTAACCATTATGGCGAAGAGAGAAATCTTTTCGCCATTAATCTTACATTTTTGTCTCATTAAACCGCTTCGTGGTTTTCGTCGTGGCCACCGCTTCCCGCGGATTATCCGGCCAGGGATGTCGGGGATATCGCCCTTTCATCTCCTTTTTTACCAGATCATAGGATCCATCCCAGAACCCGATCAGATCCTGAGTGATCTGAACCGGCCTTCCCGCTGGAGAGAGCAGATGAATCGTCAGCGGAACTGTTCCATTTCCCACCGCTGGCGTGGCCGTTGATCCGAACATCATCTGAAGTTTTACCGCTAGCACCGGTGGTTCGACTGAGTAGTCGATTTTCATGCGGGAACCTTCGGGAACTTCCATGCGAGTTGGTGCAAGGCGATCGATTTCAGAAAGTTGGTTCCAGTCGAACGGCGATTTGAGTGCCGAGAGTAGATCGATTTTCCCGAACTGATCCTTTCGCGTGATTCCGTTCAGATACGGTGCGAGCCAGATTTCCAAGGTTGCCAAAAGTGAATCATCGTCGGCCGATTCAAACTGATCGGGGAAATGGCGATGGAGGAAATTCAGGCGATCGCGAAACTCCGAAGCATCTTCATTCCACGGCAGGCACGAAATCCCCATAGATCGAATTCCGGAAATCACCGCCGAAACCATCTGCGACTTGTCCGCGTTGTCGATCCGTTTTTCCGAAAAGATCAGTTCGCCGAGACGCACCGTTTCGCGAGCCTGAATTTTTTCTTCGCGATCACTCCAGAACAGTTCCCGTTTTGGTTTGAGCTTATCTTCAAAAATCGATTCGATTTCTGACCGGCTGATCTCAGCGGCGAGAAAGATCTTCGCATCGCGATCGCGACTGGAACATTCGGCAACGACCACAAGCTCTGATTTCGCCAGAGGATCCGTTTCGGAAAGCGAAGCGCCACCTCCGCCGGAAAGCAGATATTTGTTCGCCTGTCCCGCCCGTTTCATTCCGATCCGGTCGGGGAAAGCTAATGCTAATAATGAACCAATTGATTGCGGACGAACACAGGGGTTCGCCCCTACATTTTTCCACGAATCGGCCAGTTCAACAATCCGTTTCACCGCTGATCGATCAATGGTAAATCCCGCTTCGTGCAACGGTTCACCGCGTCGGAACCGTTCGATTTGACCAATCCGAATTGCCAGATCAGCCTGTACGAACCGATCTTTGGGTTTCATGAAATCCCGTTCCGACAGAACCGCCGCAAGATCACGAGCGGTCTGTGAATTTCCCGCAATGATCATTTTCGCCAGTCGAGGATGCGTTCCGAGATGCGCAATCGCTTTGCCCAGAGCCGTAATTCTGAACTGCGAATCCAGCGCCCCGAGCATCACGAGCAGATTTTTCGATTCATTCACGATCGCTGAATTAGGAAGATCAAAGAGGAACAGCGAAGCCAGATCGGTGGTTCCCCAGAGCGCCAACTCCAGCAAAAACGAGCTCAGTTCCGCCGAAAGGATTTCCGGTTTGTGGAACGGTTGTCTTCCCGCATGTGACTGTTCCGCCCAGAGCCGAACGGCAATTCCCGGAGCTGTCCGTCCCGCTCGCCCCGCCCGCTGATCCGCCGAGGCGCGTGAAATTGGTGACTCAGTCAGGCGAGTCATCCCCGAACCGGGATCGAATTTCGGTTCGCGGTGAACCCCCGAATCGACCACGGCGGTGATTCCGTCAATGGTGATTGATGTTTCGGCGATGTTTGTCGCCAGCACGATCTTACGCGTTCCCGCAACTGCCGGAAGAATCGCCTCGTCCTGAACTTCCCGCGAAAGTGTTCCGTAGAGTGGACAGATTTTGATCGACTGATCAAATCCCGATTCGCGCAACTTGGATTCGGCCTGAACAATTTCTCCCATACCCGGCAAAAATGCCAAGATCGATCCCGATTCGGATCGCACCAGTTCGCGGATCGTGCGAACCACATGATCAACCAACCATTCCCGATCCCGCGGAACACTCCAGCGAACCTCCACCGGAAACGATCGACCTTCCGATTTAACCGTTTCGCAACCCAGTTTTTCCGCGAACCGTTCGCCGTCGATTGTGGCGGACATGAGTATAATTTTAAGGTCGTCGCGAAGGTTTTCCTGACAGTCGATAGCCAACGCCAGACCGAGATCCGCATCCAGCGACCGTTCGTGGAACTCATCGAAAATGACACAGTTCACGCCGGTCAGTTCCGGATCATTCTGAATCATGCGAATAAAGATTCCTTCGGTGATCACTTCGATTTTGGTGGATTCTGAAACCTTTGTGTCCAGCCGAACCCGATATCCCACGGTTTTCCCCACACTTTCGCCCAGTGTAGAACTCATGCGTCTCGCCGAACTGACCGCCGCCAACCGCCGCGGTTCCAGCACGAGAATTTTCCCGCCAGCCCACGACTGATCCATCAGCCTGAGCGGAACCACCGTGGTTTTCCCCGCCCCCGGTTCAGCCTGAATAATCAGCCGGTTGGAATGATCGAGTTTGGAAAGAATATCGGGAATGATCTGTTCAATTGGAAGGTTCATGGTTCCTCGCTTTTCTGCGGGAAAAATACGATGGAACAGCCGTAAAAAGGTTCCCCTGTTCCTGAAGATTCGCATCAGCGTGATCTGTGATACGAAAAAAGGAGATGCGATTACACATCTCCTTGAACATTTTGGTGGTGAGCGACAAGCCGAAGCGAGTCAATCATCACCAATACCATTTATGGTTGTGAATTTTCGTTCTTTTATCATTTCAAACGAATAGTCATGGTGTTTGCATATACTGTTTTTTGAAGATAATTTGGAATTTTGAACGCCGTTGTTATACTGTCTGCAGTTTCTGCAGTAAATCT
>DYSA01000515.1 GCA_020726425.1 Fibrobacter succinogenes
TGGTTTTCAATACACAATTCTTGCACACAGGTTTGGAAACCTGCTGCGACTGTTTATACCACGTTCATTGAATGTAAAGTACCAGAGTAGTTACTTGATTATTTCACTAACCACGGTGTATCAAAAATAGTTTCATCAAATCGTCAATACCTCTTTTTGTCTGTTTGATTATGCAATTACAATGAGATTCACTCTGTGCCGGATGAACGAATAGTATCAAAACGGTGGAATCACCAATAAAACAGTGCCATTTTGAGCGATACCGCTCTTTTCACAATAGTATATTCTTATTCACAAAAATGACGCCGTTCACGAGGAGGAATAATGGGTAAGTTTTCACTGAAATCACTGTTTGTTGTGGAAGAACCAACCACATCTGCTTCCACCGAATCAAAAGGAGCAAAGGAAGAACCGTCGGCATCGGCAGCTCGAAGAAGTTCCGAATCGCCGTCTTCAGATTCTGTTTCGGCGCCGGTAACTGCGCCAACTCCCGCAACTCCGGTGGCGGGCGACGTGGATCAGGGGGTAGTGGATTCACTTATCTCTGCTCTCGAAGCTGCAAATCAATCGGGCTACGACTACTTCGAATTTTCTAAAAGTGTGGAACAGCAGAAATCCTTTTTGCCGGATGAAAAGATCCGTTTCCAGAGTTCACTCGCCGCCGCTTCGGTGATGAATGTGACTCCGGCGGGACTTGTGGAGTCGGCGAATCACTATCTAGCGGTTCTTGCAAGCAAAGAAAAAGAGTTTGAACAGGCTCAGGGGCAGTTCAAATCAAAAGAGATCGAACAGAAACAGAGTTCCATTGTGGCGATGGAAAAAATGATCGCTGAAAAAGCGGAACTGATCACCAAATTGACGGCAGAAATCGGAAAACTCCAAAAAGATCGCGACACCATGACTGGTGAAATCGCCGCAAACACCGCTAAGATCGAATCGATTCGTTCGCGGTTCCAAGCTTCACTTTCGCTGGTGGCAGGAAAAATCCGTGCGGACATCGACAAGATCAAAACGTACTTAATGGCGTAAACAGACTATTCATATAAAACAGTGGAGAATCAAATGAATGAGATTCAAGAACCGGGCGGAACAAAATCATTCTGGCAACGTCCCGAAGGAAAAGTGGGGATGGTGGCGGCAGGTTTTCTCGGTGTTGGCGGGATTATACTGTTCAATCGACTGCTTCCAACGCTGATAACTCTGGCCGAAAATACTCTCTACTTGGGCATTCTGCTTGGCGTAATCGGAGTTGTTGCCTATATGATTCTCGATCCTCGAAATCGGGCGACCATGTTCTATCTCTATCGCACGGTTATGCGGTGGATCACGGGGTTGGTTATTCAGCTTGATCCGATTGCAATTCTGAAAACCTACATCGAATCACTAAAAGAGAATCTCGGTGCAATGGATGCTCAGATCCGCAAACTTCGCGGAACCATGGCGACGCTAAAACGGACGATTGACGAAAACGAAAAGTCAAAGTCTCAGAACATGGCACTGGCTTCACAGGCGAAAAAGACCGGCAATGAAAAAATTATGATTCTCAAGAGTCGCAAAGCAGGTCGTCTCGAAGAATCAAACATGACCTTGTCAGCTCTCTATTCCAAAATGGAAGTGATCTACCGCGTTTTGTCAAAAATGTATGACAACTGTAGTATTCTTCTCGAAGATACGGAAGATCAGGTAAAACTGAAAGAGACTGAGTGGAAAGCGATCAAACAGAGCCATGCGGCGATGCGGTCTGCCATGTCTATTATCAATGGAGACAAGGATAAACGAGCGATCTACGAAGAGGCTCTTGAGTTTATCGCCGATGATCTGGGCAACAAAATCGGCGAGATGGAACGGTTCATGGAGATGTCCGGTTCGTTCATGGACAGCATCGATATTCAGAACGGCGTGTTTGAAGAAAAGGGAATCTCCATGCTTGAAAAGTGGGAGAAAGAGGCGGATTCGCTCATTCTTGGTGACGATAAGGTAAAACTGATCGCTCAAGCTGAAGACAATGGCGAAGTGTTGTATGTTCCCGAAGTTGCCGATCCGGTTCGCGTTCCGGCGATGAGAAGTTCGAATCAGTTCGACACTCT
>DYSA01000516.1 GCA_020726425.1 Fibrobacter succinogenes
TCACTCATGTGGCGCTAGTGCACAACGAAACCACCACGGGAATGCTCAATCCTCTGGCGAAAGTGGCCGAAGTGGTGAAAAATCACCGGAAAATTTTCATGGTAGATGCCATGTCCAGTTTTGGTGGAATGCCCATGGATCTGGGAGATTTGGGAATCGATTTTCTCGTTTCCAGCGCGAACAAATGTATTCAAGGCGTGCCGGGATTTGGCTTTGTAATCTGCAAAAAAGATCGACTTATTTCGTGTGAAAACAATGCCCGTTCGCTCTCGCTCGATCTTTATGATCAGTGGAAAACCATGGAAACTCAAGGGGGGAAATGGCGGTTCACCTCGCCCACCCATGTGGTGCGCGCGTTTCAGCAGGCGATGAATGAACTGGATGCCGAAGGCGGTGTTATTGCTCGCTTTAATCGCTACTATAACAATCAACGGATTCTGGTCGAAGGGATGGAAAAGCTCGGGTTCAGATCACTGCTTGCCAAAGAGTTTCATTCGCCGATCATTACGTCATTTTACAATCCCTTTGAACCGAATTATTCCTTTGCAGAATTTTACAGTCGACTCAAACGGAAAGGATTTGTTGTCTATCCGGGAAAAGTTTCCGTGGCAGATTGTTTTCGGATAGGTACGATTGGTGATGTGGATCAAGATGATATAAAACAACTGTTAGTTGCTATCGAAGAGAATATGTTCTGGAAATAAAAAAAAGAGACTCCTCCATCACCGCATTTGCTTTTCCGTCTGTGATACGGAGTGAAAAGCAATTCGGCGATGGGGAAATCTACTCTCTTTGGTTCATTTGTTTTCGTGATCTGTTTTACGTTGATTAATAGTTTCTGATATCCATTGTGCCCCCCTCTCTAATACCATTTTGTGTGATTGAATTATACTGAAGATACCTCTTTCTCTGTTAGCAAACGGTGAGATTCTATTGTGAAACGTGTTTGCTTAGCAGTTTACGAAGAAAATTACTTTTCCGGGCGTATCATTCGTCCGGAAATTCTTCGAACTATCACCATTCGCGGCGTGTCGCTGCTCCATTTGCGAAGGAGTTTTCTGAATGTTTCCGCAATTTCCTTTGAACTGAACGGTCGGTCAGAGGGATTTCTCGAAAGCATAGATGCGAGGATTCCTCGAAAGCCGGGAAAGACTCCACTTAGATCAAATGATGCAAGGTTCATGCGATCGCGGACCAGTTGTCCGAAATCAGTTTCGGGGAACAGACGTTCACCACAACTCATTTCATAGAGCACTGCGCCGAGAGAAAAAATGTCCGCTTTTGAAGTTGCGCGGGGAGCGTCGAGCATTTCTGGAGCGATGTAGGGAATTGACCCCACAATTTTGTTTCGCTCTTTGGTAGGAAAACTGTTATTTGTTGAAACTGATGCGATTCCAAAATCGATAAGGCGCGATCCCTTAATCGGGGAGAGCAGAATATTTGACGGTTTTATATCGCGGTGAAGAATCCCGAAATAGCGAATTCCATCGATTGCAATCGGTTCGGTGTGGATACACTGAAGTAGTTCGCTCAGCTCCACCATGATTGCGCAGACCAGTTCCGGATGAAACGAGCCGTACTCCTGAATCAATTGTGCAAGAGAATCTCCTTCGAAATAGTCTGATTCAAAGAAGTGGCACCCGTTCCACGATCCAACCCGATGAACGGCGGGAATTCCCGGATGATCCAGTTGCGCAAGAATCTGCATTTCTGTGAAAAATCGAACTTGCGCGGCGTGCGAAGCAGTTCGCTTGAGCATCTTGATCGTTCGGTGCACTCCCAGAGTCGGGTTCCACACTTGATACACTCGCGAAACCGGCCCATCACCGAGAATTTCCACTATTTCACTCTCTTCGATGCGATCTGATGTGTTTGGTAGTGGAGATCTCGCCATTGCATATCCTTTGAAATTCGCTTTTCTATTGTGGCGCTAAATTACCTCGCCGGTGTAAGCATTTTATTTCTTTTGTGTTTGTCTTGAATGAGTACAATACTGGGTCTATTCATCTCAATCAATAACTATTAAATCTTCCTTTTGTTTCCGTTCTGTGTTGCTCACTTTTGCCTAATGATGAGCGAG
>DYSA01000517.1 GCA_020726425.1 Fibrobacter succinogenes
CAAAAAAAGGGAACCGTGAAGTTCCCTTGAAGTAAAAAATGTTCCCGATTACTCCCCTGTGAGATAGTTAGCTTGCACATAATCGAGAATTTGTTGTTCCTGAATGTGAATTTCTCCATCTGAATTGGCTGCTTGAACCATAAGGTTGTAAATTTTCACTCGGGAATTCTGGTCTTCAGGGAACCGTATCTGAAGTCTATTTTGCTGAGCGAGCTGCTTGATTGCCACTTTTTCTGCTTTTTTGAATTTCAGTTTTGTTGCAAACTCATCGAGGAACAACTCTTCTTCTTCGGTCATCTTGCCATCTGCCGCAATGATTGCCATAATGTTCCCGATTGCATACTCTTTCACCGACATAAGTTCATCGACGTTTTTCTGGTTTATCATGAAATCAAACCGTTTCTTATGTTCCGAGATATAGTTCAGATACTCCACGGGAGAGAGGATCGCATCAAATAACCACTCTTTGTCGCTACTGGTAATGACTGATCCGCAATAGAGACAGTTCGTGTCTACCGATTCATCCACCGAAGCACCGCAACTTGGACACTGATGCATGAACAGTGATCCCCGGCTTTTCTGAGCGTCAACGGAACGAACGATCCGAACGATTTCGGTTTCTGAACGCATGAGTGGATCTTCGGTTCTCAGAGAACTATTTACCATTTGAACCCGTTGAGCCGTGGAAGTTACTCGCACATAGAGACGGTTCTGATTGTCTACTTTTTCCGCAGCAATAAGAGTCACTTCATTGAAATAGAATCGATTGTAGAGGAACTGGTACTGTGAAACGACCGGTGAAAGTTGGGCGAAGAGTTCTTGTGATACGAATCGTTTCATTCGTGCAGTGTCGTGAACGGTTTTTGCCGCAATAATCTGGACGTAGCCGTTGCTCACGTGATCTTCGATCTGTTGAACCGAGAAATCTTCATTTTCGCTGACCAGTTGTTTTCGTTTAACCGAAAGATTTTTGACGCCATCTTCTTTTTTCGATTTCGCATAGTCAATTGCTTGGGTTATTTCTGAAAGTACCCAGTCGTATTCCCCACTGTTAAGTAGTGTTGAACAGTAAGGACAGCGAGCAAGTTCGCCCATGGTTTCGGTAATTGCGGCTCCACAGCTCGGGCAATCGAGGGTTGAATAAATATCTTTTGTCACCGCGCCCCGTCGTTTGATAAATGACCAGTACTCGGTGAATACTTCTGGGCCGCCGCTGTTCATTGACCGGTCGAGTTCACATTCGAAATAGTCCATAAGTGATGCTTTTATGGCCACGTGAACAATATCGAAGTCGCCATCTTTTTCATACGAATCGATATAGTGCGAGTGAATGCAGATATTTTCAAGTCGATTGGTTTGCTTGAGCTGATCCATGATTAAAAACTGAGTGGTGAATCGTTGCCAAACCCCATCGGAAATATAGCGGCGAACCGTGGAAAGATCCTTGTTATTCCACGCTTTCTGGATTTCATAAAACGCCGAAGAGACGTGATTGAGAAATCCTGATTCGGAGAAATCGGGATTGCTTTTGATGATTTTTGCGGCAACATCTTTCGATGGTTGCGCTGAATGGTTTGACACTTCTCGATATACCGAAGGAGTTGGTTGGTTTTTATAGAAGTAGACTACTGCACCAACAACTCCCAGAAGAACCACTATTTTCAGCGGGAAAGGAAGCATTATGAAAATTCGAAGGGCGAGTTGAAAAATAAACGCATCGCCACCACCGCTCCCGCCGCCACTGTGACCATGACCTCCTCCGCCGCCGTTACCTCCTCCACCACCAGCTCGAGCACACACTTCGGTGATTGCCACAAGAAGAATCATTGAGAGGAGTGGAAGCAATAGGGGGGAAACGAACTTTTTTCTCATGCGTAACGCCTTTCGTTTTAGTAAGATCTGTTTGTTCGGTACATTGTTTAGAGCACAATTGATCGGTGAATGAACATTCGAGTACGAAATGTTTCTGATCTAACCCAATGAATTTTATCCTAAAGAGTGGAGTACCAGTACGGTAAAATAGAAGGTGGCCGCATCTAAAATGAGAAAAATGTCATGTTGATT
>DYSA01000047.1 GCA_020726425.1 Fibrobacter succinogenes
TCAATTAATGATATTTACAATTTTGGACGCCGTATCGATTATATAACTCTCGATTTCAATGGATATTTTGGGAACACCGATTTTGTATTTGAAAGCTATGCGCGATAATTTATCCAACGCTAACTTGATTGCGGCCGGACTCTTTTGATTTATACAAAAGAGCATCGGCCCTTCGAGTAAACGCCTCTGTCGATTCTCCAGCAATATACTCAGACACTCCCAGAGAAATGGTCACGCGAAGTTTATCCTTGGTGTGTGCCTGTTCGATTCTCTGGCGAAGTCGTTCTGCCACGAGAGCGCTGTTTTCGGCGTTTGTTTCTGGGCACATAATAACAAACTCTTCACCTCCATAGCGGAATGCCCGGTCGCTCGTTCTGATCGTCGAAGCGATCGTATTTGAAACGAGCTGAATCACTTCATCGCCAGTTTTGTGTCCGTATGTGTCATTGAAACTTTTAAAGTGATCGATGTCCATAATAATCATCGAGAGCGGACGATGGTACCGACCAGATACGGCAGTCTCCGAAGCCAGAAGAGTGTCGAACATCCGCCGATTAAACAATCCCGTAAGCCCATCTTTTGTAGCAAACTCTTCTTGCTGGTGAATATAGAACGCTCGCTCCAACGTGATCGACGTTTGTGCAGCAGCCAGCCCAAAGAGTGCCCGAAGCGAATCCCCAAATGGTTCATCGCGGGAGATTGAAATGAGCGTTCCAATCACTCGCTGTTCAATGATGAGAGGAACCAAATTTATTGAAATGTAGTGTATGTTTGACCAGGACCACCGAGGCATCTTATGGAGATTTTCAATAAATCCAACTCCATCGGGAAATGTTTCCATAAGGTTTTTCAGATAGACAGAGTGAGCGGCAGGGCTTCCCCCGAGATAAAAATCGGGAAGTGATTTTTCAATAAGCACAATAGAATGCCCCTCGCGAACCGCAATCATCTGCACCGTCGATTCACTCAATGCCGCTATTTTCAGAAAGGCACGGTGAATAATTTCTCTCCGCTCAAGCGTTTTCTCAAGCAATCGAGAAATTGAAAGGGTAAATTGCACCCCGCGAATCGTTTGCTGATTGATGCTATTTTCGTAAATATGATCAATGGTCTGAGCGAAAATATTTGCCATAGATTTCAAAACCGTAGAGAGGGCGACGAACAAATTTCCATCCTGAACATTGGCAATGCGAAGCACCAATGTTTTTTTCTTTGTATAAATAGGCACGCAAACGACATTCGTTTCAGGGGGACTCTGATTCAGAGGAAAATGAAAATACCGTTCTTTGATATCATTGACAATCACCGTATCCTGCGTGTGAATTGTTTCACCAATGATTGACCCTGACTCGTCAATCACCGGCATCGTTTCTTCCTTGTAGCCGGTCCCCACAAGGTACGTAAAATTATAGTTTTCTTTATTGTACAGGAAAAATGCAGCATAGGCAGATTTAAATTCATGGCGAAAAAAGAGAACCGAATCGGCAAAAAAATCTTCGTATGGACGTTCTTTGGCGATAAATACGAGAAAATTTCGCATGAACTCAGACTTTGATTTCTCATACTGAAGAAGTTCCACAGCACGGGTAAGCTTGATTATCCGTTCATCTTTTTCACGGGTCGTTAGATTGTTCGATGTCATGGTTTCTCGTTCCATATTCAAACCTCACCCTCTGCGGTTTATGGTGATGAATTGTACTATTCAGTGCAAAAAACAGCAAGGATCAATTGATGCCGCTCGGTTCGTTGGGAAAATTCAAAACCGATGAATTATATTTCCATCGAGACAATAGACTATCGAACACAAGGAGTAGAGTTTTGATCCAAGGCGATACAATGAACCTAACAATTCTTTCTGCGATTTCGGTTGTTGGTATCATGATAGCAATCAACGCTCAAGGGAAAGCGCGAATGGCAATCACGTGGCTTCTTGCCACGTTCCTCTTGATTGGAAATGGCATCATGGTTGGCAGCTACTTAAAAGAACGCAATGGCGCCCGTGATGAAGCAATATATTCAGAACGATTGGCTTCAGAAAAAGACAACATCGCCAAAAGTCTCGAAGTATCACAAACGGGGAAAGCAAATCTTCAGGGCGAAGAACTGAAAAGCAGCGAATACTTCGCTCTAATTGAGCTTATTTCCGCAGGAGAGAAACTCGCCGAAACTCTTGCCGCAAAAAACCTTGATGACTACACGCAATCTGAAGAAGAACGAATTTCGCAAGCAGCATCACTTAAACGAGATACCCAAGAGCTAAAAGCACGGTTTTCCGTTCTCAAACCAAAACTCGTTTTTTATCGAGAAAATTCACTCGCTCAAGCTATTGATAAACTTGATAAAAGTGCACTAAACTGCAAAATGTTCTATTCATCCACGGATAGCGACCAAGAAAGTGTCCGCGAAAAGGTTATGAGAACGAGTGCAATAGCTTCTAAAGAGCTGTTTTTAAAGAGCAAACGGGCCGTAGAGGCAATGAAGTGAAATTCCTTCTTGACATACAATGATTGAGGGTATTATTTTCCCGACGCTATGTTCATTGATTTAAGAAAAACACCGGAAGGTTTGTCCTCGGCAGAAGTGCTTTTATCTCTCTCTGAAAGTTTTCAGAGTACAGGTGAAGTAACCGCTGAGTTTCCTGCGACAGTGTCGATTCGTCGAGACGCGGGGTATTTCTATGTGACCGTCGACTACTCATGTCAGGTTTCCATGGAATGCGCACGTTGTTGCGAATCATTTGCACAAGCAGTCGAAGGCTCTGTGTCGTTTGTTATTCAATCTTCAAAACTCGAAGATATGTCTGACGGCGACGAAGATGTGTACACCTACGAATCAGAAGAAGATAAAATTGACTTCAGTCAAACGGTGTATGACGATTGCATGGTTCGGGTTCCAGTGAAGCCGCTCTGTGACATTGAATGTCGTGGTTTTGAATATGTGCAATCGCATGAGGTTCCCGAAGAACCGGAAATGCCCAAAGTCGATAGCCGCTGGTCGGCACTGACTCAACTGAAGAACAGATAGATACTACATAGAATTGGAGAATTAGCATGGCAGTACCAAAGAGAAGATGTACAAGCACCCGTCGTGACAAACGTCGTTCGCATGATGCGATCCGTGCGTTTGCACCGTCAACTTGTCCAAATTGTAAACAGGCAAAAATGGCGCATCGCGTATGCCCAACCTGTGGTCACTACGGTGGAGCAGAAGTTATCCAGATGGATAACTAATCTTGTCTTCTATTACGCTCTCTATAGATGTTCACGGCGGTGATTTCGGTTTCAGTAACATGATGCCTGCAATTGCTAAAGTACTTCACGGGAGCGATCTTCCGTTTCGACTCGCACTTTGCGGAAAAAAGGAAGATATTGAAAACTCGATTTTAGAGATGCGGTTGGAGCCCTTCGTGGATTCTGGCCGCATTTTTATTGTTGATGCTTCGCAAGAAATCCCCGCAGGTGAATCGGTGAGTAGAATCTGGAGGAACTTTCCAGACTCATCACTTGTGCGCTCTGTCTCCATCCAACACGAAGGTCTTGCAGATGCAACCCTTAGTGCTGGCGATACCGGAGCACTCTTTGCGGCATCGGTATTTGTTCTCGGTCGTGAAGAAGGCGTTACTCGTCCCGCTCTTGCCGCGACACTTCCAACCGAAACAGGCAAAACAGTTCTCCTTTTAGACGTCGGAGCAAGCCTCGACTGTAATCCTGAACATTTGCTCGGTTTTGGCAAAATGGGATATTCGTACATGAAACGAATCAGCCGAGATGCTTCACCTAAAGTTGGACTGCTAAATGTAGGAACCGAAGCACACAAAGGAACAATCAAAATTCGCAGAGCGAACGAGATGTTTGAAAAAGAGTGTGAAGGCTACATCGGATATGTGGAAGGCGGCGATATGCTGCGCGGCAATTGCTCTGTAGTTGTATGCGATGGCTTCATAGGCAATGCACTCTTGAAAAATAGCGAGAGTCTGTTTAATTTCATAAAAAAGCAGATCGCGGGATCTATTTCTGGATCTGCGTCTGCAAAACTAGACCTCTTCAATTCCGAAATTTACGGATCAGTCCCAATTCTTGGCTTGAACGGTCATGTGTTCAAAGCTCACGGAGGATCTTCTGTAAATGCCCTCTCACATGCTATTGCAACGGCGTTAAAAACAGTATATTTACTGCGCGAGCCTGAAAAAGCTTAGAAAAAGGATGATCAATGGGGTCTCTTAAGGCGAGAATTGTTTCTGTTGGAACTGCTCTTCCAGAAACAATTCGAGATAACTTCTACTTTGAAAAGTATCTTGACACAAGTGATGACTGGATTACTCAGCGCACCGGAATCAAGACGCGCCACGTGTGGGAAAACCCACCTGTTGACGCAAATGCTCAACTTGGCGCAAAAGCAGCTGAACGAGCACTCACAAAAGCGGGTATCACAGCAACAGATGTCGACACAATCATCTGTGCGACATTTACTCCTGATCAACTTATGCCTTCAACGGCGGCTGACATTGCAAATAAACTCGGAGTAAAAGGGGCATTTGCCTTTGATATTTCAGCGGCTTGTTCAGGATTTGTCTTCGGCTTAACCATGGCAAACTCACTCCTGATCTCCGGCCAGAGCAAACGTGTTCTTCTCATTGGTAGCGAAGTTATTTCTCGTTCAGTGGACTGGAATGACCGTGGAACCTGCCTTCTCTTTGGCGATGGTGCAGGGGCGGTAGTTTTAGAACTTTCAAACTCCGAAGCAGGCATTCTTTCGGCAGAAACCTATGTCGATGGATCTCTTGGGGAACTTCTCAAACTTTCACTTTGGGGTGAAGATGACCACCTTGAAATGAATGGCAAATCAGTATATCGCCACGCGGTAACACTGATGCCAGAACAAGTTCGACGCGCTATGGCAAAAGCGGAAATCACTATTGACGACGTAGATCTTCTTATCCCTCATCAGGCAAATGCTCGGATAATCGAAAAAGTCGGCGAAGAACTTGGTATCGACCCGTCAAAAGTAATTGTCAATGTAGACAAATACGGAAATACATCGTCAGCAACCATCCCCATTGCTCTTGAAGAGACTTGGGAAGCGGGACGAATTAAAGAAAATACAATTATTGCAATAACAGCACTCGGCGGTGGAATAACTGCCGGTGCTGCAATCATTCGATTTTAAGAGGGTATGATGAGCTATGCATTTCTCTTCCCTGGACAGGGATCGCAAAAAGTTGGTATGGGTGCGGATCTATTTGAGTCAACGTCTCTAGCAGATTCTCGTTTTGCAGAAGCATCAGAAATTCTCGGCATCGATCTAAAAAAGATCGTACTCGAAGGCCCTGATGATGAATTGAAAAAAACAGAATATACTCAGCCTGCGCTTTTCACATTGGAATCAATTCTTGTTGACCTCCTCGCAGAAAAAGGGATTACTCCTACAGTCACAATGGGCCACTCACTTGGCGAATATGGTGCACTGTATGGTGCTGGTGTTATTGATTTCGCCACGGGTATTCGCCTCGTGTCGAAACGCGGAGCGCTTATGGCTGAAGCGGGATCAAAAAGCAACGGCGGCATGGCTGCAATCATTGGCCTTTCAAAATCCGCAATTGTAGAAGTGCTTGCCACCATCGACGGAGTCGTTGTCTCTGCAAATGAAAATCTTCCTGAACAAACAGTTATCTCGGGTGAAAAAAGCGCGGTTGAAACTGCTTGCGAAAAACTTAAAGAGGCTGGCGCTAAGCGTGCAATCATGCTTGCAGTCAGTGGAGCGTTCCACTCTCCTCTCATGAAATCTGCGGCTGAAGAGTTCGGAAAATATCTCGAATCGATATCATTCAACGACGCTAAATGTCCTGTTATTACTAACGTTACTTCCGAAGCAGAAACTAGTGGAGAAAAACTCAAATCCCTTCTTGTGGATCAACTTCTATCACCTGTTCGCTGGGTAGATTCATTAGTAACATTGGCAACAACCGATGTCACTACGGTTGTAGAAGTTGGCCCAGGTGCTGTCCTTAAAGGATTTATGCGCGGATTCGGCAAAGAAGTGACAATACTCAATTGTGGGGACGCCGCTGGAGTAACTGCTCTTACGGAATAACCTTCTTCTGTTTTTAATGGAAAATGTATATTACGAAGGTTTGTGCCTTCTGATTAGATAGGGGAGAGTATGATTGATCTTAAGGGTAAATGCGCTCTGATTACTGGTTCCGGTCGTGGAATCGGAAAAGAAATTGCAATTACACTGGCTAAAGCTGGTGCAAATATCGGAGTTGTTGACCTCGATATTGCAACTGCTCAAGAAACTGCCGACGAAATTGCAAAACTTGGTGTAAAAACTATTGCACTCAAGGCAAATGTTGCTTCTGAAGAAGATGTTATCGCAATGGTAAAAGATTTTACCGAAGCGATGGGTACTGTCGATATCCTTGTGAATAACGCGGGTATCACAAAAGATGGATTGATTATGCGCATGAAAGAAGCTGACTGGGATCTCGTCCTCGACGTAAATCTTAAATCAGCATTCCTTTGTAGCAAAGCAGTTTCTCGTACAATGCTGAAACAGGCATCGGGACGAATTATCAATATTGCTTCAATTTCAGGCGTTATTGGTCTTCCAGGACAAGCTAACTACTCTGCGTCAAAAGCTGGTATGATCGGTATGACTAAAGCTCTTGCAAAAGAGTTTGCTACAAAATCAGTTACCGTAAATGCTGTGGCTCCTGGATTTATCCGGACGGCTATGACAGATAAACTCTCTGCAGAAGTAGTTAAAGGGTATGAAGATGCAATTCCGATGAGTCGCATGGGTAATCCTGATGACATCGCGAATTCAGTTCTATTCCTCGCTTCTGACCTTGCATCGTACATCACGGGTCAAGTGATCGGTGTAAATGGCGGACTTGCAATGTAAATATGGTACTTCTTGTACCTTTGATATTTGAAAAACAATTTATTAACAGCTTTTAAGGAGCGTAATGTGAGCGACAAAGCAACAAAAGTAATCGAAGTAATTGCAGACAAACTTGGTAAAGACGTAGCAGAAGTAACTCCTGCGAAAAAATTTGTTGATGATCTTGGTGCAGATTCACTTGATCTTACAGAGCTTATCATGGCTCTCGAAGAAGAACTTGACCTTGATGAAATTCCAGAATCAGAATCTGAAAAGTTTGCTACTGTTCAGGACGTTCTGAACTACGTTGCATCACTCTAAGATCTGCGTATCCAATTGAAGTGACAGAGCCCTCTGTCACTTCTGTACTTTTAACCCTTGGGGATTTTTGCTATGTCTAATCGTATTGTTGTTACCGGTCTCGGTGCCGTTACACCCATTGGAAATGATGTTGAATCGTTCTGGAACTCACTTATTACAGGTAAGAGCGGTATTGATACTGTTACGTCATTCGATACAACAGGACTTGCCACTACAATTGCAGGAGAGGTCAAGGGCATTGACTTTTCGGAATATGTCGATCCGAAGATGGTAAATCGTACGGATCGCTTTATTCTGCTTGCACAAGTAGCTGCTCGCGAAACAGTGAGAAATTCGGGAATTCTTGATTACGCTGACCTAGACTTAAATCGTGTTGGTACGATTGTATCTTCCGGGATTGGTGGAATGCAGACCCTCGAAACTGAAACTGCTCGTATTGCAGAAAAAGGTCCACGTCGTGCTTCACCATTTATGATTCCTATGATGATCGCCGATATGGCATCGGGTATGGTTTCTATTGACTATGGATTCAAAGGGCCAAACTACGGTGTAGTAAGTGCGTGTGCCTCCGGTGCTCATGGCATTGGCGATGCATTTATCGCACTGAAAGCAGGCATGATGGAAGCGTGTCTCGTTGGAGGAACCGAAGCAACGATTACTCGTGTTGCTTTTGCGGGTTTCTGCGCGATGAAAGCTATGTCCACTCAAAACGATACTCCTCAAACTGCAAGTTGCCCATTCACAAAAAATCGTGACGGTTTCATCATGGGTGAAGGATCGGGCTTGTTAATGCTTGAAACACTCGAACATGCACAGAAACGCGGCGCAAAAATTCTCGCTGAAGTCGTTGGTTATGGCGCAACTGGTGACGCTTACCACATCTCTTCTCCTGTTGAAAATGGTGAAGGTGCTCAGCGCGCAATGAAAATGGCACTGGATATGGCGAAGATCAAACCTTCAGACATTGACTATATCAATGCTCATGGTACTTCAACACCAATGAACGACCGCAATGAAACGGCGGCCATGAAAGTGGTATTTGGAGAACATGCTTATAAAGTTTCAATCAGTTCTACAAAATCTATGACTGGTCACCTTCTCGGTGCTTCTGGTGGTATTGAAGCTGTTGCGTGTATTAAGGCAATCAATGAATCGATTGTTCCTCCAACAACCAACTACAATATCCCTGACGAAGATCTTGATTTAGACTTTACTCCAAACGTGGCGAAAGCTCGTGATATTACTTATGCAATGAGTAATAACCTCGGTTTTGGAGGACATAATGTATCTCTTATTTTCAAAAAGTTTGCGGAGTAAAAATCGGTGATTTCTAAACTGAAAGCATTTTTTACCCCTGACCCAACTCCTGAAGTTAAAGCGACTGTCCCAGTGGTAAGCGATTCAAAATTTGCACCACTGGAAACAGCACTTGGATATACATTCACAGATCAAAAACTGCTGATTCACGCATTGACTCACAAGTCAAGCGTAAAACCGGAGCAAGATCCAAATGGATTGACTTCAAATGAACGTCTCGAGTTTCTCGGAGATTCAGTAATCAACTTTTTGGTTACCGCCGAACTCTACCGTCGTTTCGAAGATCACTCTGAAGGTCGTCTTGCTAAGATGAAATCTCTTTTGGTGAGCCGGAAAATTTTGGGAGTTGTTGCTAATCGCATTGAACTTTCTAAATACATAGTTCGCGGTCGTTCTGAAAAAAAGAACAAACGCGAAGGTGGAAACTCGATTGAATCAAATGCGATTGAATCTGTTCTCGGTGCAATCTACCTTGAAAATGGTGTCGATGCAGTTGAATCAGTATTAAAGAAAATTCTTTTCCCTAGTATCGACTATTTCCTCAATGATGTGGAAAATCGAAACTATAAATCTCGTATTCTTGAAATGGCTCAAAAGGATGGACATGGAATTCCACGTTATCCTATGATTTCTGAAGAGGGGCCGGATCACGACAAACGCTTTACAATTTCTATCGAAATTGCTGGAGTGAGACTTGGTGTGGGAACGGGGAAAAACAAAAAAGAGGCTGAACAGGATGCGGCGCGAATCGCGGTGCAAAAATATCCTGAAACAGTATTCGAAAAGAAATCAGAAGAATAAAAATGGCGATCGAAAGATCGCCTTTTTTATATGCCCGCTACTCGCATCGCTAATTTTGAAAGCAACAGAACCAATACTACTCCCGCAGTGATTCTCACAAAAATCTGAACCAATTTTTCATTTTTCATTTTACTCTCACACGCTTGCCGAAAGTGTCGCCTTTCACTATTTTACGCTGATAAATTCTTTCGAATTAACAGAATTTCAATATACAACAAATTTGGTCAAATGAGTGATTACATTGAAGATGAAAAAGGGAATGTCGATCTTCATATTCATACCAAATATTCAGATGGAGCTTTGACGGTTGATCAGGTCCTTGATATAGCTGAGAGTAAAAAACTTTCAGTCATATCAATAACCGATCACGATACATTCGGCGCATACCCCTATGTCTATGACGAGGGGAAAAAACGCGGCATCGAAGTGATAACCGGAACGGAACTATCATGTGAATTAAATGGTAAGGATATCCATATTCTCGGATACTTTATGGATCCTGACAATCAGGAACTCAAAGTTGCACTCGAAGAGATGCGGCTTGCTCGATATCATCGAGCGGAAAAAATGGTTGAAAATCTTAACAAACAGGGAATCGACCTTCGCTTTGAAACGGTTCTTCGCTTTGCTGGAGAAGGTGCAATCGGTCGCCCTCACATTGCATCGGCGCTTTTACATGAAGAGTTGGTGTACTCTTTCCGTGAAGCATTTGAACGGTATCTTGGCTACGATTCTCCGGCTTATGAAGAGAAACTTCAGATGACACCGGCAGCGGTGTTTACTCTAATTAAAAATGCCGGTGGCGTTCCAATTCTTGCACATCCCGGCGTTACCAAAGTCGATGAACTGATTCCTGAACTGGTACGCCAAGGACTTGCGGGTCTTGAAGTGTATCATTCGGAACACAGTGGGACGATTCGTCGCCACTATGCCGGAATCTGTCGAAAACATCGATTGTTATTTACCGGTGGATCTGATTTCCACTGCCTTACCCATCGTCCCAATCAGATTGAAATTGGCGATATGGATTTACGCTACAGCCTTGTAGAAGGACTAAAAGCTCATTATAAAGATTTCCTTACGAAAGAGAGTGTCGCATGAAAATTGTACCAGTTATTCTTGCAGGTGGAATCGGTGAACGGTTTTGGCCGGCGAGCCATTCAAAACGTCCAAAGCAACTTCTTCCTCTCATTTCCGAAAAAATGATGATCGAAGAAACATTCGAGCGCGTTCTTCCACTGTGCGATGGTGATGTTCGGCCGCTGATTGTTACGGGAAACAAAATTGCAGATCTTATTGTGGCGACTCTTGGCGATTCGTATGCCTATGATGTTATTGCAGAACCGGTAGCAAAAAACACTGCCCCTGCGGTTGGAGCAGCGGCAGCTCACTGTAAAGCAAAGTATGGCGAAGATTCAGTGATGGTGGTAGTTTCTGCGGACCACGCGATTCGTCCCATTGAAAAATTTGTAGCTGCTGCGACCTATGCGGTCGAAGTTGCTTCTGAAGAAGACACACTGGTAGTGTTCGGAATCAAGCCGGATCGCCCAGACACAGGCTATGGATATATCGAACTTTCCGGCGAACGAGGAACCTCTTCACAGGGCGTGAAAAGTTTCAAAGTGAACCGTTTTGTAGAAAAACCAAGCGCGGAAAAAGCAGTTGAGTATCTCGCTGCGGGTAACTACCTTTGGAATAGCGGAATGTTTATCTGGAGAACCGGCGTGATTCTCGATCAATTCCAGAAACAGATGCCTGCGCTTTATGCTGACATGGAAATTCTCATGAATGCCGGATGCACAGTCGAAGCGATGGATTCGTTCTACAAAAACTGCCTAAAAGAGTCTATCGATTTCGGAATTATGGAACACGCCACTTCGGTTTCTGCGGTCGAAGGAATCTTTGAATGGGATGATATCGGTTCATGGGAATCACTTCCGCGTATCCACGGAATGGATGCGAATGGCAACTGTGTCACCGGTCCAAAAGTGTACAGTTCTGAAAATAACAACTGTACGATTTCCAACATGAGCGATCATACTGTTGCCGTTATTGGCGCAGAAAATATGCTCGTGGTCACGGTGAACAATGCAACTCTCGTTATCTCTCGCGACAAACTGCCCGATTTGAAAAAGTATCTCGGCGAATTGAAAGATTCTGGAAATTTCCCGGCGGAACTTTTCTAAGAACTGAG
>DYSA01000518.1 GCA_020726425.1 Fibrobacter succinogenes
TGTCACAGCTCCTGTTAAGCTAGACTTCTTTGAAATACCATACCCGACAACAACATCAGTTTCGAGTGTGAGTACAGATTCATCTTTTGGGGTAGATGCTACTTTGGGAGCTTTAACAGCATCAGCTTTGATTGCTGGTGTTGCAACTGGTGCGACACTTGCCTCTGTTTTTACAGTTTCTACTGCTGATGTTGCTTCTGTTGTCACTGATTGAACAGCGGCAATAGAGTCTTGTGCCATCTCCTGACGAATGATATCGTCATCATTTTCGATCGTTGCATCAAGGTCAGATGCTTCTTGCGCAGACAAGAATTGGATCATGAGTGCTGTAGCTGCCAGCATCATGTTTAGGTTCCAGCGGAAGGCTGCCATGGACATGTCCCTTTCTGTTGAAGATTGTTTGGACAGGGAAAAAACAATGCAAAATAAGTATTGCACTGTTGCAGGAGTTGTAAGGCAAGCACCTGCAATTCATAAACTAGCAAGCTCTAAGAAGTTATGCTGAAATAAAAGTGTGGTCATAAAATTGTTGCGGATAGAAAAGGAAATATGCTATTTAGAAAAACAGAATCAGTTGAGAAATTGAGAATGTTGCTACAGGGATTCTTTGTGTGTATAAATGATTTGTTGTTTGAAGAGTTACGGGGAACTTTACTAGAGAGTAGAGTTCCCATTTTATGCAAAAAAGAAAAAATCGTTATAAATCATCCCATCCTTCGACAGCACTGGATTGATTATATGAAGTAACCGTACTTTCAAAGAAATTGGCTTTTACATCCCCATCTCCTTCGGTATCGGCAATTTTTTCGAGGTGTTTGTACGGGTTTTCAGTGTACCCTTCATATAATGGTGCAAGCCCGAGAGATTTGAGTCGACGATTGGCGATATATTTGGTGTATCGTTCTGTTGATTCCATTGTAACGCCGAGAATTGAGTTTCCGAGAATGTGATTTGTCCACTCGATCTCCTGATTCACCGCAGTTTTGAACATCTCATAAATCAACTCGTCAGAAATAACGCCAGGGTTCTCTTCGCGTATCCCTCGGATGATATACTCAAAAAGGACTACATGAGTAAGTTCGTCGCGGTTGATATAGCGAATTATGTCCGCAGATCCGGGCATGAGATGGCGACTTGCTAATAGATAGAAGAAGTTAAATCCGTTATAGAAATAAACCGCTTCTAAAAGATAATCAGCTACGAGAGCTTTTGCAAAATTTGCGTAGTTTTGTTCATCGTGGAAATCTTGATAGCTTTGAGCAATAAACTCAATTCGGTCGTAAAGGATTTTGTCATCACGCCAAAACTCATAGATTGAGTTTCTGCTCTCTTTTGCAATCACCGTTTCTATTGTGTATGCATAACTTTGAGAATGAACCGCTTCTTGGTATGTTTGAATCGCCAAGACAAGAGTAACTTCCGGCGCAGTCATGTACTCACCGAGTTTTGGAACGTTATTCGTTTGAATTGAATCGAGAAACACTAAGAAGGAAAGGATGCCGTCGTAAGCACGGCGTTCGGCGTCTGTTAGTTTTTTGTAATCTTGTATATCTGCCGTGAGGTCTACTTTTTCTGGGATCCAGAAATTTTCCATCATGGCGCGGTACAGCTTGTTTGCCCAGTCATACTTTGTGTTGTTTAGATTAAAGATGTTTGTCGTTGATCCATCTATAAGACGACGATTAGAAATGTCGTCATTTCCGAGTGGATTGAATAACCGTTTTTTATTCATTGATTCCATGATACTTCTCCGTAAACTGTAATTAAGACTAAATGAATATACTTTCGTTGAGTGAGAATGATCAATTCCGAAATGAAAAGCTTATATATGTATAGGTAGAGATTTTCGGGTGAATTAAAAGAGGAGATGCAAATGAAACCAAGGGCTTGGGTTTTTCGCATATAGTTAGAAGTGTAAGCTGTGGCTGATGTGAATATTGATAAAAGTTAACAAGTTTTCAACACTAAAGACGCATTCTGTGTTGGTAACAAGTTGAAAACAAATAATATTAGAAAAATGTAAGAAATTGTTGCAGTGGTGTATTGCTTGTAACTATATTAGG
>DYSA01000519.1 GCA_020726425.1 Fibrobacter succinogenes
TGGGAACGAGTGCTGAAGCGAGTTTTTGTCCCCCACTAACACCTGAGTAGTTACAGTTTTTGCACTCCTTATTGTAAATCAGAGAATCGCATGTTACTCATACATTCGTCCGACCTCTGTTTTAAGTGCCTCACTCAACTGAATTTTCCCGCAGGTTATTCGATGCAGCAGGGTCATCGCCATAAAGAACCGACTCCACATTGGTGAACATCGTCGGTTCAACCACAACGGTTTTTGCGTGCTTTCCGAAAATAATCGAATGTACCTGATGTGCATACAGAAGGATCTCTTTTTGATTTCTTCGATTAAAAGGAGAATCATTTTGTTGTGTTTGAAGTGTAAGAATCGCTTCGTCGAGCGGCCAAATTTTGCTATTTAAACCGAAAACGCCATCGCCTAATGCCACTTTCATCTGGTGGTATGTCGGCATAAATCGAACACCATTGATCGCCACTGATCCCGATTCGGTGCGAACGAGATCGACATTCACCACTCCACCGGTTTTCGCCGGTTCAATCCAGTGATAGTTGAATGTAATATTCCCCAGCGAATATGCGATAAAAGTTTCGCGACCATCGGCGGTGATAAATCGTTCCATCGGCTGAAGACAGTGAGGGTGATGACCGATGATCACGGTAGCTCCCCGTTCTGCAAGGCGGTGAGCCAGAGCGACATTTCTCACCGGAGGATAGAGTTCCCACTCCGCTCCCCAGTGAAGGTTCACCCAAATTACTTCGGCACCACGCGCTTTAGCAGAATCAATCTGATCAAAGATGAGTGAAAAATCCTGCGAATCCGGTTCAATATCATTCAGTTTGAGAATATTGCAGTAAAATGATTCTTCTGGTGAAGCGATTCGGTTCGAGCCAAAACTGTACGCCAAAAATGCCGTTTTAATTCCCTTAATTGTTTCAATGGGAAAACTATTCTGTTCATCGGCAGACCGAGCTGTTCCCACTGATTTGATCCCACAAGAGTCGAGAATTTCCTTGGTGCGAACAAGTCCTTCAATCCCTCCATCGAGAAGGTGATTGTTCGCTGTGGCGACGAGGTCAAATCGATTTCCCTTTCCATCTCTGGTCAGTTTTTCAAACATCGTTTTATCGAGATTGAATCGAGGAAAACCGCGGTTGCGTTTATCAAAATTGAGAGGCGATTCGAGATTTCCGGTGACGTAATCGGCGCCAAAGAGAAATGGAGCAACGCTACCGTAGAGTTTCAATGATTCGTCTTTCGCAATGCTGTTCTGAAACATAACATCACCAGTAGCAGAGATCGTAACAACGGAGCTTGCTTCGGGATTATTTGGGGTAAAAGTGAAATCTTGATTTTCAAAATAGGATTTCAAACCAGAACCAACCGGTTCTACTTCAATGGAACCATGGCGAAGTTTACTCCAATAGTAGCGAAAATCCCCTTTTCGGCGATCCCCTGAATCGGAACTGGTCACTTTGGGCGAATCAGAACGAACCAACCAACCTCGGGAGCGGGCTTCCCGAAGAATCTTCGTATCCTTCTCAATTGATCCGGTAAGTTTCTGAGCAAAAGTCATTGATATACATACACAGATAAGCAGGATCAGTTTCACACAATTCTCCGTAAATAAAAAAGCCATAGGATTGATTCCAACGATCCGTAATATAATGAAAGCACTTCGCTGTTTGTTCAACTCAGTTTGCAGTAGTTTTCACTGACTCCAACAGTTCCGCTGCAGTACCAACACATCCTTTGCACGAGAGAAGACCGCTCGCGCGAATTACCTTACACTGAACCGATCCCGCCGCGGAGAAGAATCCTTCGCGAATGTGATTCTGTTTTTGTTCATCTGTTTCTAGCAGAAGTGCAGAGTAAAGCGCACCACAGAGATTCCCTTCGGCCCAACCACCACCAGATTTTTTATTCTCCTCATCAGATCGCTATCATAACCATAGTGCAGTTGAAATGCGACGAGAATCGCCTGAGCACAGTTATACTTTTCAGTTCCGTGAAAATAATTTTCAGCTGTTTCGCACTCGTTCCCAGCGTCCACGCTGGGAATGCCGACCTGAGGCTCCGCCTCACGT
>DYSA01000520.1 GCA_020726425.1 Fibrobacter succinogenes
AAACAGTTACTTCTTCGTATTGCGCTAGATGACAAAAACAGGGAACGGGCAATTCAGTGGTACGATTTCAAGAATCAATTCAACAAGGAAGATTTGACCTATTCCAACGAGTTCGCTCACTTAATTATGGAAGAGTTTCCTGATCGGTCGATCTCAATCTGGGTGAAATTGGCAATTGATCAGATCGAACGCACTTCAAACGAAGGCTATGAAGAGGGCGGAAAGTTTCTTTCCAAAGTAAAAAAATTGCTCGTTTCTCTGGATCGAAAAGGTGAATGGGATTCAATTTCAGAACGAATTGGGAAAGAGTATAAGCGCAAAAGAAATTTCATGGCAATTCTGAAAATGATTGGATGAAATACTATCTACAGATTACCCTATTAGACCAAGAAATTATGCGATCTCATTACAAGTCTCTCCCTTGGAATACCGATCGCGTGGCTCCGCATCGATTCATTGAGGCTGGAGCCTCAAGAAGTGCGTAACAGGTTTGGAAACCTGTTACGATATTTCAGCGTATTGTGTTATCAGAGCAATAGTGTGTAGCTTTTCATAGGTAAAAAGACCCGCCGTTTCCAGCAGGTCTTTTTCGTTTTGTCACGTAATCGCGTATTAGTTTACACGATACGATTTTCCAGATAATCAGCGATTCCCACAAGCATAACCGCTTTGTCACCAAGGAACTCTACTGCCGATTTTGCCGTAGCGGTCAGTTCGTGAGCGTAGCGCTTTGACTCTTCGAGAGAAGTAAGCGCCGGCCATGTCGCTTTTCCGCGTTCCTGATCAGAACCAACATCTTTCCCAAGAACTTCGGTAGTAGATGTAATATCGAGAATATCATCGATCACCTGGAACGCAAGACCGATCGCCATTCCATACTCTTCGAGCTTTGCGATAGTCGCCGCATCCGCATCGGCAAGTTGAGCACCGATCACGATTGATGCGCGAATGAGTGCTGCAGTTTTATTATCGTGGATATATTTAACCGTTTCGAGTGTCACCGGTTTTCCTTCAGATTCGATATCAACAACCTGACCGCCGATCATACCGCTGGTGCCAAGAGCTTTCGACATCTCCGTGATCACCGCAATATTGCCGGTTCGCGCAAGAACTTCGTACGCGAAAATACAGAGAGCATCTCCACCGAGAACCGCAAGACCTTCGTTGAAAGCCTTGTGAGCAGTCGGGCGGCCACGACGGAAATCGTCATCGTCCATGCAAGGAAGGTCATCGTGAATCAGCGAGAACGTGTGAAGCATTTCTACCGAAGCTGCAGCGAGACACGCATTTTTATTTCCATAGGAGCCACCACACGCTTCGTTGGCCGCAAGAATCAAAGCTGGACGAATCCGTTTCCCACCAGCGAACATGGAGTAGCGCATCAGTTCATGGATCGAACCGGGACGTTCTTTGGCGGAAGGAAGCAGTTCGTCGAGCGTGGCATCAACGGTTACACGACACTTTTCAAGATACTCATTCAGACTGCTCATAACGATTCTCCTCCAACCAGCGATTCCATTGTTATTCCAAGATTTTTTTCTATAAATTGACCGTCCGAACCTTCGAACAGTTTTGTGATCCGACCTTCGGCCCGGCTCAGTGCGCCGCGGCACTCCTGAACTGCGTGAACCCCTTTTTCAAACTGATCCACCGCTTCGTCCAGTGGAAGATCTGTTTCCAGAGCGGTAATAACCGTTTCCAATTCCGTAAGTGCTTCTTCAAAAGATACTTTTTTCCGTGCCATGAATGCCCCAACTTCCTCACACTATTTCGATTAATCACTGAATGAAATGAGAATGAGAATATACATCGTGAAAGGATTCAGTTTTTCAGGATCAATACGCAAAAGTTGTGATTATCCGAGTTACCATCGAATATTAGATTCCCTCTGTTGTATGTATTAAAAAAACGTGACTACTCAGGTGGTTTCCTAATCTAAAGTTTGCTCCAGAACTCGTTCCAAGCGTCCTCGCTTGGAATGCCGCGTTCGAGGCTCCAGCCTCGCGTCACGACTGTGAGGCTGGAGCCTCATGCTGTGCGTAACAGGTTTGGA
>DYSA01000521.1 GCA_020726425.1 Fibrobacter succinogenes
AAGACTACGCGAACTGGTTTTATGAAACTTATCTTTGGGTAACTCCGTGGGAACCGAAAGCGATTGGAGGAAGCTACACTTTGAAGAGTTGTACTCACTCACCGAAGAGGCCAACACCCGCCCGTCTTTTAACTTTTTCACTTTAGGGGAACCGGTAGCCCCTCCTTCCCGTCCAGAGCCTCCCCCGGCAGTCCCTCCCTTCTCCGAATCAGGATTCACATACCCGGCAAAGAATCGGGCGTTGATAAAGATTTCAAACCGGACGGGATTGTCACGAAGTGGTGATATGCGCTTTACATAGACCCCCAACGGCTTACCTTTGTCATCTTCCCCGTCAAATATCGCAAACATCAAGGCCCGTTTCTCTTCAAAGCTCATCGAATCAAACCGCTCCTTTGAAAAGTAATAATCCTGAAAGGCCAACTTGAGCTTTTCTTCCTGTCCTTTTACCTCTTCCGCTGAGGGCATACAGGATAATTGCAGTTCATCCTTTGCCAACAAGCCGGAAAGCCGGGCAATCTCATTGGAAATGGTACTGTTTTTCTTTTTGATAGCATCCTCGGTAAGAATCCCTTTTAGAAGGGCTTCAACCAGCGTGTCACGGTCATTCTCAGCTTTATTCAATTTGTTTCGGTTGGTCGTGATCCGTTCTTTTAGCTCTTCAATTTGGTTTTGATCCGGGTAGTTTTTCGCCCACGCATTCTCAAAACCACTATCCTCATCACTCAAGTTTTCCCAGATAGCGTCAAGGACAGCATTTTCTATCGTTTTGATTTTGATTGAAGTCAACGCTCGACACTTTTCTCTTTTCCCTGACCGATGGCGATAGAACTTGTATGTGTAAATCCCCCCGTCTGGGCGATTGCTTTTAAGGTATTGGGCCGTCAACATCGTTTCACATTCCATACATCGGGCAAATCCGGTCAATAGAAATGTGTAATTGTTCCGGTTGTCTTTGGTAAAAGTAGCGTTGAACGCTATCTTTTTCTTTACCGCTTCAATCTTCTCGTCACTCATAAGCCGTGGAATTTCAAACACAATAGGCTTCTGCTCTTTTTTGAATTGTAACTCCCAAGAGTTCCCTGCCCGCCCGTGGAAGATTTTAAGAATATTGGTGTAGGTAAGTTGATATTTTGGGTCAATAGTGTCGGCAATATCCCGTAACCCCTCCCCTTTCAAGTACCGATCAGCAATATCATTTACGACCACCTTGATGTCCGGGGGATCAAAGTACCATTCTCCAGTTTGGCGGTTAAACCTTCGACCAAAAGGATACTTCCCGATGGAGGGTATGCCTTGTTTTGCACGGGCTATTTTATTCTCAACCGAAGATTCCCCGGAAATATCCTTTTCAAGTTCTGCCATAGCGGCAAGCATAGTAAGCATGAATAGGCCATAACTATTTGACAGGTCTATATTCTCTTTCAAAAAGACTACACTTACACCGGCATCTTTAAGCAATTGGACATTATTCAGCAGTTCACGGGCGTTCCGTCCCAATCGGGAAAGCCGATGAACAAGAACAAAATGATAGCCTTGGGTTTTAGCATCGAGAAGAAGGGATTGGAGGCCGGGGCGTTTTTCAACGGAACCACCGGAAATCCCTTCATCAGCATAAATCTCTACAAGGTCATATTCATTTCTCTTTGCAAAATCCTTTAGGGCTTTCCTTTGAGTCGTAAGGGATTCCCCTTCTTTTGCTTGTCGGAGTGTTGACACCCGGACATATCCAACGGCTTTTTTTATTGTTGTTTCCATTTCTTGATTCATTGGGCGTTTATTTTCTGGCGCAACTTGCTTTTTCAACATGGCTATCAACTCGGAATAAGGGAAAACATTATTCCTTACCAATAACAAAGAAAAAGTAAAAAGAATGTGTTCCAGTGTGGTTTTAAAAGCGTTTCTACAGCGGGTCGAGCTATGGTCAAGTCTGGTGTTTGAGAGAGTCATACTCAAACGACAGCCCTGTTGATTTCGCATTCCTTTAAAGAGTCAATCGGTTCTCCATCCTTGAACTGCACTCCTCTGATTACCTCAGCCAGCAATTTGAATC
>DYSA01000522.1 GCA_020726425.1 Fibrobacter succinogenes
AGCGTTAATCTGTTGATTTTAACATAAATGATGCAGGCTTTTGATGGGGGTTATAATCTATAGAAAAATAAGCGCTACAGCATTGCCTCAGGCCGGCATTCCCACCGTGGACGCTGGGAACGAGTGCTGAAGCGAGTTTTTGTCCACCACTAACACCTGTGTAGTTACAAAAAAACAATTACTTCGAAAAACGGTTTTCCTTGAGTCTATCCACGCCTCTTAATCCAGTAACTCTGTAATATCAATAACCTGCCTCGTCGAAAAAACCACCTGACATTGAGTTTTCATGCTGATTGCTTGCCATAGATCCTGCTTTTTCCATGCACGCAAGTGACCATATTCACACTCCCATTAATTGAACAAAACCACATAGCGGAATCGGAACAATAGCTTAACGCGTTTCTAATAAAGCGACTATCGTGAGAAAACCATACAGAAATGACAGGCAATTCACATGATTGTTACACGATAATCTAACAAACGAGGGGTATCTTTTTTGTGAACTTGTACAGACTTGTCCATTAGTAGGAGGGGCTATAAGAGAAAAAGTAGTGAAGCTGATCTTGAAGAGTGAAGTGAGCACCGTATGGTTCAGATACGATGCTCCGGCAACACAAACAGGTGCACCGGTACACAATAAACAGTGACGCAATCAATATCTATTATCTACGGAGATAAAATAGTATGAAAACAGAATTAGCAGTACTACTTGCAGTGGCTTCAGTGATAAATGCCGCTGAAATTCGCGGAAAAGTTACCGAAACAGGTGGGGTACTTCCCGCAGCAAAAGTCGAAATTGTCAATGCCAAAGGGCAGGTAGTCAATTCGATCGTAACCGATATGAACGGTCGTTTCATTATTTCAAATCTCTCGACTGGTGAGTACAAAGTGCGCGCTTCGTACCTTGGGTACAGCGATGTAATCAAAGATGTAGCTGTAGGGTCGGACAGCGAAATTAAAGATCTCGGCGCGATCACCATGAGCGATAAACGCGACACTATGGCGAAAATGAAAGTCGTAGGAACCATGAGCCGTGACCAGGCTCGCGCTCAGATGATCATGCAGAACTCCGATGCAATCACGTCGGTTATCGCATCTGACCGTATCGGAAAACTTCCTGACCGCAACGCTGCCGAAGCGGTTCAGCGCGTGGCTGGCGTATCGATTGAAAAAGACCAAGGCGAAGGTCGTTTCGTGGCAGTTCGCGGACTTCCGAAAGAGTGGAACTCGGCAACTCTCAACGGAAACCGTATTCCTGCGGCGGAAGAGGAAGATCTTTCCCGTGGAACAGCATTTGACTTTTTCCCGACAGATCTCATTGAATATATCGAAGTGAACAAAGCGTTTACACCGGATAAAGAGATGGATGCCATGGGCGGAAGTATCAACTACCGCACAAAAACAGCGCCGGATCAGCAGACGCTTCAGGCTTCTGCTGCGGGCGGATTTGGTTCAAAAGAGATCAAGGGTGGAGAAAATGCGGTTGGCCGTGGTGCTCAAAACGGATCACTTCTCTATGGAAACCGTTTTGCCGACGGCAAGTTCGGTATGCTTCTCAACGGAACCTACTGGCGTCGTGCTTGGGCAACGGACAACTGGGAAAACCGTATCGGCGGCGATGGTCTGGGAATCTACCGCACGGAACTGCGCGACTACACCGGTGTTCGCCAGACCTACGGCGGAAACGGTGCCTTTGACTATAAGTTCAACGACGACCACAAAGTTAAACTGCTGGGAATGTACGGATCGCTCAACGACGAAGAGTTGCACTACAAATACCGACTTCGTTTTGACAAAGCCAAAGCTGATGCAAAAGGTGATACACTCAAGTGGAGCCCCAATACGGGAACCGGACTTGGTCGCGTGGAGATTCAGAATATCCACAATATTTTGATCACTCAGTTCTGGGGTGCCGAAGTGGCTTCGGAGCACCGGTTTAACGATCTCCTGAAACTCGATCTTTCCGTGGGTCACTATGAAAACAATTTCCACTATGGCGATGTGCCCGATTCAAAGGACAACTCCTACTTTGCGCTGAAATATACGCA
>DYSA01000523.1 GCA_020726425.1 Fibrobacter succinogenes
ACGGCGATATTCATATCGGGCACATGGTCGAAGCGGTTCAGACGGACATTTTTGTGCGCGCGCAAAAGATGACCGGCCGCGAAGTGCGGTTTATCTGCGCCGATGACACGCACGGAACTCCGATCCAGATCAACGCGATGAAACAGGGAATCACTCCGGAAGAGTTGATCGCTCGCGCGTGGGACAACCACACTCGCGACTACGCGCTGTTCGGAATTGGGTTCGATATTTTCTCTTCGACAAATTCAGAGGAGAACCGTCAATGGGCGGAAAAGATCTACCTCTCCATGAAAGCGAACGGTTTGATCACCGAAAAAACGATCGAACAGCACTACTGCGAACACGACAAACGGTTCCTTCCTGACCGCTTTATCAAAGGAACCTGCCCAAAATGTGGCGCCACGGATCAATACGGCGACAACTGCGAAAAATGTGGAACCACCTACGATGCGGATGCGCTCGTTTCTCCGGCTTGTGCCCTTTGTGGAAACACGCCGGTTCTTCGCGAAAGCTCGCATTTCTTCATGGACATGGAACCGAAACGGCAGTTCCTCAAGGATTATCTGACCTCCGGCGAAGTCCTTCAGGATGACATGAAATCATTTATCATGAACTGGACCGAAGACCTTCAACCGCGCTGTATTTCGCGCGATGAGCCGTATTTCGGGTTCAAAATTCCCGGAACTGAAGACAAATATTTCTACGTGTGGCTCGATGCGCCGGTGGGATATGTCAGTTCCACGCAAAAGTGGTGTGATGCCAACGGTCGCGATGTGACTGAGTTCTGGGGGAAAGATGCGGACAGTGAAGTGGTTCACTGCATCGGTAAGGATATCGTCTATTTCCATTCGATTATGTGGCCGGTGATGCTTGATTCTGTGGACTGCAAACTGCCGTCGCGAATCATGATTCACGGATTCCTCACCGTCGAAGGCGAAAAGATGTCCAAGTCTCGCGGAACCTTTATTCAGGCGAAAGATTACGCCGACCGCGTGAATCATGCCGATGCAACACAGTTCCTTCGCTTGTACTACGCTTCGAAACTGACCGGTGGAAACAGCGATCTCGATTTCAATATCGATGAGTTTATTAACCGAATCAATTCGACTTTGGTGAACAATATCGGGAACTTCCAGAACCGCGCGTCCACATTCCTCGACCGATTCTTTGATTCGACCGTGCCCGATGCGGCGTGGGATGAATCGATCGCGGCGGAAGCGATCTCTGCTGCGAACACCGTGAAAGAGAATCTGATCGGCGGAAACTACCGCGTTGCGTTCGATGCGATCCACGCACTCGGTTCTGTGGCGAACAAATATTTCCAGGACACAAAACCGTGGGAACTGGTCAAGCTCGACGACAAATCAGCAGTGAATGTTGCCATGGTGACCTGTCTCAATCTGGTGCGCACGCTGGGAACTCTGCTCAAGCCGATCGTTCCGGAGATCGCGGCGCGTATCGAAAAACAGTTCGGCGAAACCTTTGACTGGAGCTCGGCACCGTTTGCAATTCGCAATAAAAAGATCGGAACCGCAGAAAAACTGGCACTTCCGCTTGAAGCTGAAATGTTCGAAACACTCTACACAACTACGCCGGAAAAACCGGTTCTTCCTGAGCCGGAAGAGGAGCTTATCGAGTTCCCTGATTTTCAGAAAGTGAAACTTCGCGTTGGTGAAGTGGTTGCCGCTGAAAAGATGAAAAAGTCAAAAAAGATGATGAAAATTCAGATCAACGACGGCTGGAAAACCCGTCAGATCATGAGCGGAATCGCGGAACACTACGAACCGGAACAGCTGATCGGCAAGAAGGTGGTTTTCGTAAGCAATCTCAAACCGGCTAAGCTCATGGGCGAACTCTCCGAAGGAATGATTCTCGCCGCGGAAGATGCAACCGGTGCGCTTTCAATGCTTTCCACCGAAAAAGAGTTCGATGCGGGAAGCTTGATTTCGTAGGGTGAATATTTTGTTTGAAATGATTGAACCCCGGGCAGAAATGTTCGGGGTTTTGTTCTCACCGGAATGCACAATTTGCAACGGTTGCTTTGGTT
>DYSA01000524.1 GCA_020726425.1 Fibrobacter succinogenes
GTCTACGGAGTTTTCCATTCAACGTATGTATGGTTTCTCTCGACAAAAAAGCTATCATCTCGGACATTTCCAATATTAGGGCACATCTGGTACGTATAAGAACGGCACGGTCTCATGAAGACCAAGGTTTCTCCGTTGCTTTTGACTATCATTCAAAAATGATTCTTTTGGGATATAAATTATCTGAAAGCCAAGCAAATCAACTTGCAGCGGAGATAGCTTCAAGAGTACAACAACAAGATACATTCCCTCGTAAACCCCATGCCTGAATTCTAAACACAACACCTCGTTCCCAACAAAAAAAGCAGACCATCACCGGCCTGCTTTTCAATTTGAATCCTACAAAATCCCCTACTCTTTTGGCGGTAGAAGTCCTGCTTCGCGGAGTTTGTCTTTCTTGCTTTTCTTTTTCCCTTTCACCGGTGCGGCTCCTCGTTGCTGAACAATCGGATCGCCGGTCAGTTCAAACCCTTCGATCTGTTCGCGGTCGAGAAAAATCCCGGCCCGTTTTTCAATCAACTTAAAGTGAGCCTGATCTTCGTGGCCCACAAAGGTGATTGCCTTGCCCGACTCTCCGGCGCGAGCGGTTCGGCCAATGCGGTGAATGTAATCTTCCGGCGATCGGGGAAGATCGAAATTAACCACGTGAGAAATTCCCGACACATCGATTCCTCGGCAGGCGATATCCGTGGCAACCATCACCGAAATCATCTGCTTGCTGAAACGGTAGAGCACTTCGTTCCGTTCGGCCTGAGGAAGTTCCCCGTGAAGTGCGCTGGCGCCAATTCCGGCGGCGCGAAGTTTTGTCGCCAAGTTCGAAGCTCCTCGGCAGGTGGAAGTGAACACTATCGTGTGTTTCCACGATTCGGTTTTGATCAGATGGCGCAACAACATGCCGCGATTTTCGTGATTCACTTCGATACAGTGTTGTTCGATTGTGTTCACTGTCGGTTCGGCATCGACAGAAATTTCCAACGGACTACAGAGAAGTCGCTTGGAAAGTTTCACCACCTTTTCGGGAAATGTGGCGGAGAACAGAAGGTTTTGTCGTTCCGAAGGCATGGCTCCGAGAAGTTTGTCCAGTTCTTCGGCAAACCCTTCGTCGAGCATCTTGTCCGCTTCATCGAGAATCAGTACGGCGAGATTAGAAAGATCAATGGCATCGTGTTCGATAAAGTCGATCAGTCGCCCCGGAGTGGCCACCACAATTTCGGCACCGTTTTCGATTCTCGCGGTCTGATCATCGATACTCTCCCCACCGATCACGGTCATTGCTTTAATCCGGCGAGGAGCAAACGACGCGTAGTTCTGAAAAGAGTTACACACCTGTCGCGCCAGTTCGCGGGTCGGGGTAAGCACGAGAACTTTCACGCCGGGAACGTGCGAATCTTCTGCCACGAGATTTTGAATAACTCCCAGTGCAAAGGCGGCGGTCTTTCCGGTTCCGGTCTGAGCCTGAGCCATGAGATCACATCCCGCCAGAACCAGCGGAATCGCCTGTTCCTGAATCGGTGTTGGAGTTTCGTAACCAGCTTTTTCTACTGCAGAAAGAATAAAATCTTCGAGACCGAGCGACGCAAACGACATTCTGTACCTTTGAAAAAACCCTGAATTTCTATGGTGGTGAAAATAGATTCAGTTCTCCACCTATCGAACACTTAATACCGAAGCCATTTCAATACTCTGTCTCGGTGGAAGGCAGCGTTGTTTTTTTGGGCGTGTCGGTTCGCCAAGGCTCACCGTCGTGCTTGCTCTGGGTTACGCTTCGCTTCAGTGCTGAAATACAGCACGCCTATCGGCCCCGACGCATCACTCACGCGAACACGCCAACGGTGAGTGTTTCACCAGTCCGCCGCAGAGCTTTTGTGTCAAATCATCAAGAATTCTCTGCATATCCAATCAGTGCGAACTGCTGTTGGTAAATCATTGGCAACCGAACAACACACTGTTGATAACTCGTTGAAAACTCTATTATGAAAAACAGTTTCCGTTAATATTGCTTCGCGCCCCAAGTATGTCATCTTCTGCTAAAACGACAACGTGA
>DYSA01000048.1 GCA_020726425.1 Fibrobacter succinogenes
AAAAATATCTATCAATCTAAAGATTAGTGTTGTAATTTCCCATGAGCACGTGTAAAATCACGAGCTTTTATAAAAATGATATGACCATGGGGAGAAATGATCATGAACAATGAGCAGATGAAACAGTTATTCGGAGAGTTGATAGATCAACTTGTTACTTCTGAACAAATTGTGACGATCCAAAAAGAAATTGCCACAATTGAAGCTCTTCACACGAGTTCAATCAACAAGTTTTGTCAGGAGTTCAACTCTTCTCTTCATTCACTAAAAGAAACGCTCACGACTGAAATCACCGAAATAAAAGCGCAACTCGCCACCCTAAAAAGAGAACTGGAATCATTCAAAACAAATTCAAATGATGAAAAGCTGGAAGAGTTTGAGGATGTAATAAACGCCAAACTATCGAGCTACGACACTTCATTCTCTCTTCTCGCAGAAAAAGTTGCGGAAAGTTTCCACAATCAGAAAGCAGCAATCGAAGATCGCGTTAATAGTATCGAACACCGCACCATTGCCGGCGAATCGACGATGAACTATATCCGCAATGAACAAGATCGAGTTACTTCACTTCTCAGCCAGTTTGCTTCGACAATTTCCGCACCTGCTGCTCCAAAAGTAGTGCAGCAGCCAGTTATTGATCCTCTCACGATATCTATTCCCGAACCAATTGCCGCTGCGCCACAGCCGGTTCAATCAGTTCAGCTAGAACAAATGCAAACTCCCGCCCAACCGGAGTTTACGCCGGACTTCGCGTTTGAATCAGAACCAGAAATTGTTGACAACAGACCGTTTATCGCGTCTGAAATCGACGAACAATCACTGCTCGGAAACAGAACGGTAGAATTTGAAATTGATCTCAGTGAAATCGAGTTTTTAAGCGCTGTAAGTTCACATAATGGCGATGTAATTATTGATGCTTCAGGACAACGCATCTACAAAGCATAACCGCGACTACTTTTTAATGCCGAATATCTATTCGGGGCTTTCAATCCGAAAGCCCCGATGTTATTTTAGCACGCGCAAAAGTCCGTATTATAGAGGAGAATCAATGTCAATAGTTGCAGAGTTTGCTTCAGCACTTCACACCGAATTTCCTTCCACCACTGTACCGACAGTTCCCGCTCTCTATCGAGGAAAATCTGAAAAACTAAGAGATGTGCAAGTTGCAATATTCGATGTATACGGAACACTCATAAATTACTGGGACAATTCGTTTTCTGATCAAGAGACAAAAAAGAATGAGTTATTGATCGCCCTTCGCAAAACGGCGGATCGATTTAATTTCACACCGACACTCGATAAAATCGATCCAAGTAAGCGTGCAGAAGATACTCTTCACGATTTTTACAATGGACTTATCGTCATGAAACACGAACAGTCAATTGGTGAAGGAAAATCGTTCCCCGAAGTTAAAATCGAAGAGATTTGGAACATTATCCTTTCAATTCTCATTCGCAACGGATATGATCTCGAATCAAATACAATTGGTTCGCGCACTGAATTTTCAAGAATCATCGCCTACTACTACAATTTCTACTCACTCAAAAGAGGATTTTTTGATGGGGTTGTGCCAACGTTAAAAGCGCTCAAAGCACAAAACATTAAATTGGGTATACTCTCAAATGCTCAATTCTACACCCCTATTGATCTTTCACTTTTCATTAGAGATCAAGATGAAGAACTTGTTGATTACATGGAACTTTTTGAGCCAGACCTCATATTCTTCTCCTATGAAAACGGCGTGGCGAAACCAAACAAAATGCTGTATGAAAAACTTTTCGATGCACTATATGAAGTCAATGTTCTTCCTTCAGAGACAGTGTTCATCGGAAATGATCTCGCAGCAGATATCCAAGCGACACAAGAGATCGGTATGAAAACTGCGCTCTTTACAGGAAATCGCGGTTCGACATTTATGCACGATCTCGACGGAAAAGTGTTCCCCGACATCGTGTTTACTTCCTATGAAGAACTTGCGTCGAAAATCACTTTCTATAGCGATCCCAATGCGTAACATTTTACATTTCATATACAAAAGAGATTAATATGAATACTGAACAAGAAAAATATCTCGGAGTACTCGGTGAAGTTGCAATCTTTGCGGCTATCGATAAAGATCGACTCTTGCGTCTCTATGAATCCTGTGAAATGAGAAAGTGTGTCGATGGTGAACTTCTTATTCACGAAGGCACCGATGCGGAAGAGATCTATATAGTTCTGGACGGTGAAGTCTCGATTATCCTCAACCACAACAACACTCCGCTCGAAATAGCTCGCTTAGGTGTAGGAAGTTGCCTTGGCGAAGCATCGGTCATTGGTATTCAGCACCGAACTGCAGATGTAAAGGTCGTAGGAACAACAATATTTCTTGTTCTCACGAGAGTAACTCTCATGAAATTATTCAACGATGACCTGCACCTTTTCGCTCTTCTTGTGCTCAATATTGCCCGAGAATTAGCGCGAAGACTCAAAGATGCTGATCATTTTATTGAAGTAAAAGAGTAGATTCTGTTTCTTCGAATAGGATCAGCATTGTCTTTTCTCTGCAGATTATGGTTTCTCGGAGTATTATATTGTCTGTCACTTGCAGGCTATCTCTTTTATTTTATTCTTCTTGCGATAAGGATCGTGCAGATGAAAGTGTCCCGAAAAGCTCTTGCGCTCTCTCTACTCATTTTGCTCACTTTTGTAATGGGCTATCTAGCGTGGGCCTTTACTGCGCCAGAATCCCTTCGTGGAAAACCGGTTTCGTTTCAACTCGACCGCGGAGAATCACTGCGTTCGGTGAGTAAACGTCTCGCAGAAGTGAAAATAATTCCCAACTCAACGCTCTTTTATTACTACATGAGACTTACCGGGAAGAGTACAAAAATCAAATCTGGACGCTACACGATTCCTGCAAATTCTGGAATAATTTATACAGCAAGCATCCTTCTTGATCCATCTGCCGGTGACGTCATTGTTCAAGTTCGCGAAGGACTAACCATTTGGCAAACAGCTTCCATTGTTGCATCTGAACTTCCTATCGACTCTGCAACATTTGTTAATTACTGTTCCGACTCAGCCTTTTTGAACTCTATTGGATTTCCACAAGACACATCGCTCGAAGGATACCTCTATCCTGACACCTACCACTTCCCTTTTGACGCTGATGAAAAAAAGGTGATTTCAGTCATGACATCCCATTTCTTGGAAGTCTACAGAACACTTCCTAAAACAGGAAGAGGAGCGAATCTTACGCGTAATGAATTGGTTTCACTTGCAGCTATTGTCGAAAAAGAAGCTCAAGTTGCCTCTGAAAGAGCGGTCATTTCTGCGGTATTCCACAACCGACTTGAACAGGGTATTTCACTCGGTGCAGACCCGACAATTCGGTATGCTTTGAAAAAATTCACCGGGCCTATCTACCAATCAGAACTACAAAATAGTTCGCCATATAATACTCGCCTCCACAAAGGATTGACTCCTGGACCGATTTGTTCACCAGGAAAAGCTGCGATGATTGCCGCGATGCAACCTGATACGACATCAAATCTTTTCTTTGTGGCAAAATGGGACGGTTCCGGGGAACACTATTTTTCCAAAACTAATGCCGCTCACGACAGTCTTAAACTGATGGTGAGAAATGCGAAAAAAGAGCTAAGCAACTGGTAATAAAACAATAACAAATTGACTGGGGACAACCTGTCCACAGAAACAGTTTTTGTGCTATTCGTTTCGTTGATATTTAATCATTTAGATACTATTTTATACACCTCACCGACTCACCACAATAATGATCAAGAAAAATATTTGGTACAGGTTCTGTATACAGAAGGAGATAGAATGGGTAAAATGACCACGGTACAGAAATGTGCTCTCATCACCGGAGTTGTAGGCGTCTTGGCATCACAGGGATTTGCAGATGCAAAACTTGATGAATTTATTTCTCAAAAGAAATTTGATGATGCAATCAACTATGTAAATAGTTCTTTGACACCTCAAAACAGAACACTCAAAGAGTGGATGCAACTTGCCGATGCATACTTGGCAACCAAAAATGATACTCGTGCACTCGCAACTTACACTATTGCTTCACGCATGAATCCTACCCAAGGTGCCCCTCTTGCTGGCCTTGCCGCTATCTTTTTTGACCAGAACAATTTTGCCGCAGCGGAAGAAAATGGAAGAAAAGCTTTTGAACTCACTCCCGATGCAAACGCAGCATGGCAATTTGCTCGCGCTTCAATAAAACTGGGCAAACCAACTGAAGCAAAAGCAGCTCTGGAAAAAGTAATTGCCGCTGACCCAACAAATGTTGCAGCAAACAGTTCACTTGGACAAATTTATTACGATGAAAAAGAGTACGCAAAAGCGTGCACACTTCTCGAACTTGCTTATAAAAATGGTGCTTCAAAAGAACTTGCTTACAAAGTTGCACTCTCATACAGAAGTAGCAATCAAAAAGACAAGGCAAAAGAGTTTTACAATCTCGCAGTAGATGGTGATTCAAAACTCTACACTGCCATGGTTGAACTTGCAGATTTGTCATTCGAAGAAAACAGTTTTGGTCGTGCATATACAGAGTACGGTCGTGCAAAAGCCGGTCTCACCCTCAGTTCAAAACAGATGTATCGTTACGCGGTTTCTTCTGAAAAAGAGTCAAAATCTGACATTGAAAAAATTTACCGCGAAGCTGTAACTTCATTTGGTGCTGACAAGAGTGCCGAAGCATTAGCGTCCAGACTTTATGTTGCGGATAAAGATTACGCTAAAAAATCAGCGGCACCAGCGATTGAAAATTACAACTTCTACCTCACTTCAAAAGGAACTGAACCGGCTTCTTCACCGATCTGGTTCCGTCTTGCTGAAATGCAGGTTGCTCAGAAACAAAATGATGCGGCAATTGTTTCACTTGAAAAAAGTATTGCTCTCGATAAATCAAATGCAGGATCATATGCCCTTCTCGCAGAAGTTTATGCAGCAATGGGCAACAATGCAAAATCAGAATCGACACTCGAAGGTTTGATTTCTCAAAACCAGAGCGATCCTACAGTGTATCTCAAACTTGGTGATTACAAACTTGCGAAAAAAGAGTACGCCTCAGCTCTGGCAAACTACGAAAAAAGTGCATCATTAAAAAGTTCCACCGAATCTGCATCCGGGATTACCCTTTCAGCTTCAGCACAGAAACTCTGGGCAAAAGTTATCCCCGCAGCGCAACAATCGCTTTTAGCTTCTGACAATTTGATTATCAGAAAAGCTTTGGCTGAAGCACTCTATTCGACAGATGCTTCCATGGAAGCAATGCCGGAAGTAAAAAAGGTTCTTGTTAAAGATCCAAAAAATAATGCGTTTTGGAAAATGCAGTATGCACTCAGTGAGAAGATTTCCGACCAAAAATCGGGACTCTCTGCTGACTCTGCGCTTATTACTTTAGAACCAACGAATATTGATTCTCGTAAACGATACAGCGCTTGGCTTATTTCTCAAAAGAAAAATGCAGAAGCGTTTCCAATTGTTGTTGAGTTAACCAAACTCGAAGCGACCAAATCTGAGCACTGGAAAACTGCTTCTATATTGGCAACAACTCTGGATAAAAAGACTGAAACAATTCTTTTCCTCGAAGGATACCTGAAACTTAACACCACAGATCTCCCTGCCGTTATTCGTCTGGGTGAACAGTATTACGGTGTTTCTCGTTTTGATGAAGCACTTGCAATGTATCGCAAAGCATTGACGATCAACGCTCAGCCCGAAGGTTTCCCGTATGATCACTATGCTGAATTGGTGATCAAAAAAGGTCAGACCGACGAAGTTATCAAAGCGTTAACGGGACTTATCTCAACCGGAAAAGCGGACGTTGGTACCTATACAACTCTTGGGATGCTCTACAAAAACAAAAAAGAGTTTGTAAAAGCAATTCCAATGTATGAAAAAGCTCTTTCAATCAATCCGTCTGACCTTGCGGCAAGCATCGCAATTGGTGAATGTTATCTTGGAAAAAACGATCCAACAATGGCTGTTGTGTCATTTGAACAAGCTCAAATGATGAATGCTGATTCTTCCCTTGTATATGCGAAATTAGGTGAAGCGTATACTGTTTCTGGAGACAAAGAGAAAGCAGAAAAAAGCTTCCGCACCTATGTTGAAAAAGGTGGTAAAGTGAGTTCAATAGCATTCAAGGCTAGTTCTGCTGCTATCGCGAAAAAAGATTTCCCCTTTGCGATAAAAGCTCTTTCACTGGTAACAGCACCGACAAACAGTACGATTAGTTTCCAGATGACCTACGGAAATGCACTTCTGAAATCTGAAAAATGGGAAGATGCTGCAACGTGGTATCTGAAAGCCAAAACGAATGCTCCATCTCTTCCACAGTTGAAAGAGATTCTTATTAATCTCGGAACTGCTCAGGAAAAAGTAGGGCAATCTGCGGTGGCAATCAAAACATTTGATGAGTATTCGGTAACTAACAAATGGGTTGATAAAGACGTTGAGTACAAACGCGCTCTCCTTCGCGAAACATCAACTCCAGCCGTTGCGAAAACCATCTATCGCGCGAACATCACCAAGTTCCCTGATGATATGCGCAACCACCTTCAGTTGGGTAAAATGCTCTCTGCAAGTAGTGTTCCAGCAGAACTTAAAGAGTCTGCGACCCTTCTTGAAAAAGTGCTGACCAAAGCTGATGCGAAAAATTCTGACCTTCTCTTGACCGTTGCAGAAGCTTACGGGAAAGCCAAAATGCCGGAAAAAGAGCTTGAAGCCTACAAAAAGTATACCGTCGTTAAAGCCGATGATGCTTCTGCATGGGTTCGCATAGGTGATCTCTATGCATCTAAAGGCAAGCACCAAGATGCGGTCATGAGCTATGAAACCGCTTCAACATTGGATCCCAAAAATGTTGACTTTATGATCAAAACGGGAACAAGTTACGTTCGACTTCAGCAGTGGGCTTCTGCAACAGGTGTTCTCAAACAGGCATATAGTGCTCAACCAAATAATCTTGATGTCATCAAATTATTAGTTGATGCGTATTCACAGTCTGGGCAGAAAAACGAAGCTCGTTCACTTCTGAAAAAACTTGTAGATGACGGTGATCCAAAATACCTTACCATGTATGTTGGATTCCTTATGGAAGAGAAAAGCTACAGCGAAGCTGAAAAAATTGTCGATGGAATGCTGAGCGTATTTGCAGAAGATCCCGTTGCTCTCATCCTTAAAGGCCGAATTGTTCGCGCTGGCGGGGATCAGGAAGGTGCAATTGAATATTTTTCTAATGCAGCGAAACTTGACATGTATAATGCCGAAGCTCACTATCAGATGGCTGAGACATATTATGCAATGGCTGGTGCGAAAAAACGATTTGCCCTGAAATCGTATGAAAAAGCAGTCCAGATCAATCCTGACCACGGTCAAGCTTGGTACGGGAAAGCGGTTGCTTCTAAACTTTTCAAGCTCGATGTTGAGTATAAAGAAGCTATCGCAAAGGCGGTAAAGCTTCTTCCTGCCAATGCTGAAGTTCAGGCTGAAGCAAAAGCGGCTGGCGTAATCTAACCGTTTTCATTTTTGTTTGTTTTCTAAAGACACTTCCGTTTCTGGAAGTGTCTTTTCTTTTTATCTCAATCAAATCTCCCAATTTTTCTCACAATGGTGAAGCTCACCAATCTACAGATCAACTACCATGTAAAAATCCCACTCCAAAACTGAGTAATAAGTATTTTATACTCTATTTCAATGGTTATCAATGAGCGTCGGGGTTTATATGCTACCAGCAGTTCAATCAATATTTAATGCATTACTCACGGACTACCCACAACTATGCTCCTGTTCCGAAAGCATTGAACATGCGTTCAATCTTGCTGTAACATGCTATGAAACTAGAGGTACAGTACTCGTCTGCGGCAATGGCGGAAGCGCAGCAGACTCTGAGCACATTGTCGGTGAACTGATGAAAGGTTTTATGCAACGACGCACTATTCCACAAAACGAACGGGCGAAATTCAAACCGGAAATTGCCGATCGACTCCAAGGTGCTCTTCCCGCAATCTCACTGGTAAGTCAAAGTGGAATTATTACTGCTTATGCAAATGATATTGATCCAAATATGATTTTTGCTCAACAGGTGTATGGCTATGGCAAACCCAATGCCCTTCTCATCGGTATTTCTACTTCGGGAAATTCTGCAAATGTTGTGAATGCATTCGAAGTAGCTCGAGGAATCGGTATGAAAACGTGGGCTCTGGTTGGAAAAGATGGCGGAACACTTGCAACTCTTGGCGATGCAGTGACAATTGCGCCATCACAGTCGACACCAAAGATTCAAGAATTTCACCTTCCTATTTATCACGCATGGTGCGCTATGCTTGAAGCACATTTCTTTCCGGAAGGGAATTGATATGGAAATGGTCAAAAATGAACGAGATATCAGAAATTGGTATGAACGGTATGTGAATTCATTTCATCAAAATGATGTTGAATACATGCAAAATATCAATCTTAAATACGACCATACTGAACGAGTTGTCATAGAAGCTCGCGGTATTGCCAATTCACTTCGCCTTGATCATCACGATATGACACTGGTAATGCTTGCTGCAATGCTTCATGATCTTGGCCGTTACAAGCAACTTAAAGAGTATGGCACGTTCAACGATCGCGAAAGCATAAACCACGCTGCACTGGCTTTGGCAATTCTTGGCGAAGAGGGAGTGCTCGACAACCTCGATCAAACTGATGCAGCATTAATTCGTTGTGGAATTGAACATCACAACAAGCTCAAGATTCCTTCAAATCTTTCTGAACGCGAGAAAACGATTGTTAAGATTATTCGGGATGCAGACAAACTTGACATCCTGCGCATTGTATCTCAGCACTATACACATAGTGAACCAGAGAGAAACAACGCGATCGATTTCAATCTCCCCGAAGGAGATTCTATCAACATAGAGATTCTCACAGCTCTTGAAAACAAGCAGATCGTTGAAGTTCAAAGCGTGAAAAATCGCACAGAACTGAAACTGCTTCAATTGGGTTGGATTTACGATCTGAATTATCCATGGACGTGCCAACTTATTGAAAATCGTCAGTTTATTGAAACAATCGTTTCAACACTTCCCCAAACACCAGAAATTAAAGAACGGTGTAAGATTATTATTCAGGATTTGGTTATTCGCGCATTAGATGCGAAAAACTCCGGTCTTCGAGGGCGATAGTGTTAATATCCTCTCGAATCACGCAGCAAGATAGAGGAAAACTACTCGTTGATTTCTTGGGGGAAAAGTTTAAATACCTTTCTCCAGATCAATGGGTTGAACGTGTAAATGAAGGACGATTTTCAATTGTTGAACAGATCTGCTCTGTCGATACAGTTCTTCACACACACGACATTCTTACGTATGATGCACCTCCTTTTGTCGAACCAGATGCAGATCTCTCCTACTCAATCATTATGGAAACGAATCAGTTCCTCGCGGTTAACAAACCGGGGAACCTTCTCGTACACAAAAAGGGAGCGGCTGTAACTCACAACCTAATTTATCAACTGAGAGAAAATCACACACCACCCTATCCTGAAGCAGATATCGTCAATCGCCTCGACCGCGAAACATCTGGGGTTGTGCTTGTTTCAAAAGAAAAAGAGTCACTTCGTATACTCTCTGATCTTTTTGTTGATCGAAAAGTTGAGAAAGAGTACTATGCGATAACCAACGGCATACCTCAAATGCACGAAGGTATTATCACTTTTCCACTCATGCCCGACCCGTCTGGATCTATCCGCTCACGCCAGATTATTTCGGATGAAGGCAAAATAGCAGAAACGCGCTATCGCGTTGTTGAAACATGGGGAAACAGAGCGTTGATTCAACTCTTTCCCAAAACAGGAAGAACCCATCAACTCCGCGTTCATCTCGCTGGGATCGGATGTCCGATCGTAGGAGACAAACTTTATGGAATGCCAGAAGCAAACTACCTTCTCTGGCGAAAAGACCCATCTCAAATCCAACTCGAATTTCCTCGCCATGCGCTTCATTGTAGTGGTGTTACGTTTCATTTTTCAGGAGTTGACTACTCCATCACGGCACCATTTCCCAAAGACTTTCTCTCCCTCCTCCCCAAAACAGATTCAGATTCCATAGCATAAATTTCAATTCAATAACAGGAACGAGAAATGATATCAAAACAGCGGTTAATGAAATGGTTCATTCTCACCTTTGTAATTGGGTTGGTGTACACAAACATTGAACTTCTCACACGGGCCGTTGGCGGAGAATTGATCGATTGGAATGGCATTAAATCATATTCATTAGTCGGTTGGACATCTCTTTGGATGATTCCCATAGGTGGATTATCGGGGTATTTTGTAGGAATGTTAAACGAAATTCCACTCACCAGAAATTGGAAAGTTTGGCATATTTCATTTGTGGGAATGATCATAATTTTTGCTATTGAATTCACCTGTGGAATCATTTGTAACAAGCTTCTCGGAATGGCATTATGGAACTACACAACGGCAGATATCGCTGGGCAGATTTCGCTTCTCTACGCAATTCCTTGGTTTCTTCTCGTTCCCTTTGTTTTGTGGCTCGATGACTTACTGAGATACTACATGTTTGGCGAACAACGGCCTGCGCCAATCTTTCGGTACTATCATCTACTCCAATCAGTTCCCCGAGATGATGAACGTATCCACTCGGGAAATTAATCAGTTATTCTGAAGCTTCCCAAATATCCAATGATTTTGAGTGACCAAGTTCCGTGAACTCTTGAGCTATTTTGATTCGCAACGCCATCGCATTTTCACGACCGAAATGTTCGTAAGCAAACCACTGTGTCAAGCTGAGATTAAATTCGTCAAAATCAAGAAACTCTTCACCGAGAAATTTACTTTCAACTCCAAACAAGCGATCGATTAAATCATCGCGATCATCACTACTCATTCCGGTCTCTGATCGAAAATTTGCACAAAATCCAACTTGCCCAGAGACCACAGAATCGGGAACAACAATTCCAAACTGTTCGCGAAGGTCTTCCGCAGCAGAGCAGTTCTGATCGCGAATGGCTTCAATATTTGATTCAAAATCAACTCGGTTTAAATGGCCGAAAACCCGACAAGGAAGCGGACGCGCTTCATACACTTCGCAAAGTCCATCTTCTTTCAAAATCGGGCATTTCATGGGAAGCGAGAGTTCGCAGAGCCAATAACGAATCGCCTTTTTTGAAAACTCTTCGTACGTCCCCTTGTTTTGCAACTCTTTAACAATATTCAGATATTCACTATAGAAACAATTTACCGATTCACAACAACAATGAGTTGATCCATCACAAGAACCAGAAGGAACTTCAGAGTAGATTGTATCGAGATCTGTTCTCATATTTTGAGCGATAAAAAAAGGTATCGACTCTTCAAGTGGTTTCATCGTTATTCCTTTTCAAA
>DYSA01000525.1 GCA_020726425.1 Fibrobacter succinogenes
TCAATAAGTACAGTTCACGAACAGCAACTACTTGATGATATTTGTGCAATTATTGAATCTGAAAAGCGAGAGGGCGAGATATCACTGGGTTCATATTTAGCTATGCAATTGATGATTACTTCTGGTAAAAATATTTTCCCGATTCCTTTAGATAGAATTTCAGAACCATTTGCTTCTCTGTTTTTAACGTATCGTTTCCCGTTCAACCCAACTACTATTGATTTTTGGTGCAACGGTGAAGCTGCATGCTACCTTGAAAAGAGTGTACTTGAGGCACAGGTGCTTCTTCAAAATATTTCTTGGATTAAAAGTAACCTTGATACAGCAGGGCTTCTCAGTAATCATCTTTTTCATAAAACAACTTTTCTTCCCGGATATTTCGTAGATAAACCACAGAAAGCACTTTTTTCTGCTCGTGGAAAAATCTATGAACAAGCAATGAACATCGCAGGGTATTCACTTGATTACACCTTTCCCGTTTCAAGAAGGAAGCGGAAACGAATTGGCTTTCTTTCATCTCATTTTACTCCTCAAACTGAAACATTCGTAACGCTGCCTGCATTTGAACATCTTGACCGAAATCGATATGAAATAATTCTCTATACCGAGAGAATTTCAGGAAGGGATTCACTTGAACAGCATTGTTTTGCATCTGCAGATCGCATTGTTAAGCTTCCTGAAAAACTTGAGGATAGGGTTTCGGCAGTTCGTTCCGATGATCTTGATTTTCTTGTGATCGGGAATAATATTACGGTTCATGCTAGATCGACATCAACTCTTGCCCTTTTTCGGCTTGCCCGCCACACTGCGGTAACGAGTTGCTGTCCGGTCACGACTGGATTTTCGAGTATCGACTACTATATTTCCGGATCGTACACAGAACCAGAAATTGACGTAGAGTATTGTGAACAACGTTTGCTGATTGATGGCCCGGCTCACTCCTTCGATTATGGTTTTGGCGAAGAACAACTCATTCAAGAGGTGGTTGCGGCTTTTCCTCAGAAAAAAGAGTCTGCCCTTGTCGTTTTTGTCAGCGGTGCAAATTTTTTCAAGCTAAATAGAGATTTGTTCACCTGCTGGGTGAAAATCCTGAGCAATGTTCCTTCAAGCTGTCTTATACTTTATCCGTTCAATCCCAATTGGTCAAGTCAGTATCCACAGCGTTCACTCAATGAATCAATTGCAGAAGTATGCCGAGAATATGGTGTAGGTATGGATAGGATTATGATTGTCCCACCTCTTGCACATAGGACTGCAGTGCTTGAATTGCTTTCCAAATGTGACATCTATCTCGATTCATTCCCTTATTCCGGTGCGACATCATTAGTCGACCCACTTCTGGTTGGATTGCCCGTTGTGGCATTGGCTGGCGTAACCGCCCGTTGCCGACAATCGTATGCCATATTAAAATCAATGAATCTGGAACAGCTTGCTCCTGGAAATATTGAAATGTATATGTCATTGGCAGTTACGATGGCACAGAACGTCTCCTTTCGCAATACGATATCTGAAAAAATTAAAAGCGCTCTTCTTCTAAAACCCAAATTTCGAGATAGTTATCGGTTCTCCAAAGAGATGGAGCGACTGTTCGACAATGTATAATTGTGCATGACTAAATGGTGAGGGCGACTTTCATGCAGTCACTTGAATCGTGAATTTGTAAGCTTGAATCAAACTGTGTGGTTGAGTTTTTGCTGAAGGAAAGGTTTTATATTGAACCGGAAAAGGATAATGCTATGCGTTCCCAAAGCAGTTTGCCCGAAAGCGGAACTTCGAGGTATTTGAGTTATTGGATTTTCTCGCCGAAGTGACTCAACAATACTGAGAGAGAAAAGTTGTTTTCGTTGTCGAAGGTATGCCCTTGGGTACATTGTGATTCACGGTCAGTAGCAAGTGCGAATGTTCGGGTCGGGGAGTGTCACTCATCCCAAGGGAAATTGATATTTCAATTCCTCAAGGTTATAGAGAATCAATCCCGTCATTTTCGTGATTAGGTCGTTAGATAATCGTTCATTCTCAATATTTTGAGTA
>DYSA01000049.1 GCA_020726425.1 Fibrobacter succinogenes
ACTCGATCATTTTAATCTGGCTTCCGTGGATCACCCGCGATCTCTTTTGGTGGCAGCAGGACTATTCACTTATGTATTGGGTATTGGCCCCGCTACTCACCCCTTTTCTGGTTATGCAATTTCGCAAAAACGCTACCGAACCTCCCTTTCTTCTCCTCCTTTGGGTCGTGGCAATTTCCATGCTTTCGGCATCGCTTTCGGCACTTCCTTTCGAACCGTTTGATGAGCAGGGAGTAGTGGTTTTACTCACCGTGGCGGTGGGAATTCTCACGGCGGACTCTCTCTTTTTCAAAAATGATAAAAGTGGCTGGACAGCGCCATTTCGCACCTCTGCAAAGATAACGCTCATTCTGTTCTACATATTCCTCTCGCACAGTGGTCTTTTCATTGAGTTTATCGATGATTCAGGGCGAGGTGAATTTCCTCTTGCGCTCTTGGCCCTAACACTTTTTGCGGGAGCGATCACCCTCTTGGTTCTCAAAAATGAAAAAGAGCCACTCCCCTTTTTGCTCCCCGCCGGTGTAATAATTCTCGGATATTCAGTTGGGAATATGCACGAAGGCATCGCGATAATCTTCCCCTTCCTCATGAATATTTCACTTCTTGCGGTGGGAATAATCACCATGAAATCCGGAGCCGACGAACTGATGCTTCGCCGCGTCAACTTTGGATTTCTCATGATCGCCGCAGTAATTCTTTTGCGGTTTTTCGACAGCGATCTTCCATTTACCTTGCGAGGTATCATGTTCATTCTCTTGGGAATTGGCTTCCTCGTTACCAATCTAAAAATTTCAGCGCGGAGAAAAAAACATGTCTAATCAAACGAAACTCTTTCTCTATATCATTGTTTCGCTCATTCTCACCGCCGTTGTTGTGCAACCGGTGATTCAGAACGCACTGACATTGAACAGTGGCGAACTCTTTCTGTTCCCCACCGCTCCCGTGGATCCGTCGGATCCATTTCGAGGAAGATATGTGCAACTCTCTTTCGATCAGCGAAGTGCACCACTGGGAGAATTGGAATCATCAGTTCTCGAGAAAAAGGTAGGCTACGGAATCATTGAAAAAATGAGTGATGGCTCGGCGAAAATCAGTTCGATCGTCTATTCACGACCTTCAGATCTCCCCTATCTCACCCTGACGGCCAAGCAGAACCATCTGACCTACGGCAACGAACGAACAATCGACTTCGACTTCCCCTTTGATCGGTTCTACATGAACGAAAAATTGGCACCTCTGGCCGAACAGATTTATAGAGAAAACCAAAGTAGTTCAACCCCCGCGCACCTTGCCGTGCGAATAAAAAATGGCAAGGGAACAATCGAAGATCTCTTGGTTAATGGTCAACCAATAAAAAAATTAGCGGAAGATCGTTTGAAGGAATTTAATCGTAAATAACACTTTGCATTGAACGAATAAGAGAATCAAATGTGTAACGAAGAAGATACGTGCTTCGCGGGGAAATAGCCACACCTTGCGCCTGCCGGTTTAACAAGGTCACCGCCGTTTGGTGTATGAATACACGCCATTTTCAATATGAAAAAGGGGCGATTTTTTTCACCCCTTTTTTTTGTGGACATTTTTCAGTGACAACCGGTAACGATTATCAATTACCCCAATTTATGCAGTAACCGTACTCATAAGATCTTCATGCAAACAGTGAAGGGCTCGCCGATCGAGCTGTTTTAGTTTTTCAGCCAACTCATGTAGTGGATCAAAGAGCGTTGCCGCCCCAAAATCACCGAGAATCGCCTGTCCCTGTTCATCGAAAAACGTATTGTGAGCGTAAATATCACCGTGAAGAATCCCGCGAGAATGAAGGTGATCCACAGCTGATGCGATTCCTTCATAGATTTTCTCGACTTGTTCACGGGTCAACGTTCGGTGTGACAGTACATCGCGAGTGCACGACTCCAGTGAAGGCGGATTGCCCAGAACGGTGAATCGCTCCGGAATCAGTTCCATCACAACCCCTTGTATCTGCTCAGGATGATTTGCGATTTTCCCTTTCACGGGAACAATATGCCGGTGAGTTCCTGCGGCAATCGAAGCACTCATCTCATCAAGGGGAAATCCATCGCTGGTCACTTCACCCTTAAACAGTTTTACCGCCACAGGTTCATCGGAAGAATCGGACAAGCGAGCTCGAGAAATCACTCCGGAAGCTCCCTGCCCCAACTGTTCGAGTATTTCAAGTCTATCCCAATGAATTTCTTCAAGTTCAGAAGATTCATTTCCCCCATGAGCACACGGATTTCCCGAAAAAGCGAGCCAACGCAATTTCGGAAGTTCGACCAACCAGTGCGGAAGATGGTTCAATTGATTTGCGGAAATCCTTAAGAGTTCAAGATTGACACACGCTTTCATGGAATCGGGAAGTACGGCGATCCGATTTCCCGCGAGGCCAACTTTTCGCAAATTGGTACATTCACCAATCGAATCGGGCAGTGTTTCGATCTGGTTGTTAGTCAAGGTAAGCCAGTGGGTTGAAACAGGAAGTGAGTGTTCGGGGATTGTTCGCAACCGATTTGATTTAAATGCGATAATCCCCAACTCTGTACACTCAGACAAAACAGAAGGGATCTCTTCGAAAAGATTATCAGAGAAAAATGCAATCTTGAGTTTTTTAAAACGGCCAAAATCTTTGGGAAGAGATTTCAACCTGTTTTTTGATAAATCGAGAACTTCCAAAGTCTCTTCAAGAGCGAAAATTTCACGGGGAAAATCGGTGAGGGAATCAGAAAGTGCAAAGGTGGTCGCACCTTGAAGTTCACCTCGGCTCAGTTTTTCCAAAAGTTCATGGGACATGGCAATGCTCCTCAAAAAGTAGGACTGTTCGCGACGGAATATACACCCTTTTTTCGAGAATCATACAAGAATTTGAAACTGATTTTGGATTTTGAAAGGTTAAAGAGTAGTGAAATAAACGCTCGCTTTGCCATGCTCCATTTCAGAAAATCGTCAAAAGAAACTCTTCTGATCAAGTAAAATGGTATACAAGGACTGCTAACATGGTCACAAAAACTCGATTACTTTGCTCCAAGTCCATATTCAGCAACGATACTTGACATTGAAGGGAAAACACGAGCATTATCGCACAGAGCTAATCGTTCAATAGCCGAATGACCTTCCGCAACTAACCACGATTCAGCGCTCACAGACAAGGCAACGTCATAATCATGGTCAGTATCACCAATGAACAGCACAGAACTTCCCGGTAGGTTCTCCCGTTCAAGAACAGAAACTGCCAATTTCTGTTTCGAGCCGCCTTCGATTCCGGACAATCCATTCACCGAAGAAAAATGACGACGGAGTTTATATCTTTCGATCATATATTGCAAGTCATTATGATTATGGGCGGATACAACATGCTGAGGAATTCCACGAGCAGTGAACTCACGCAACAACTTACGAGCACCGGGATGTATGCGACATTTATTCACCCCTTTGGTGTAAATCTTACGGTACTCCAAGGCTAATCGATTGATATCACCGCGAAATCCGCGATCATAGAAAAATTGATCCAAGGGAAATCGATAAAGCCGGCGGTACTCTTGAATGGACAACTCATCAAAATCAAAAATGATCGCCAAGCGAGAATAGATGCGATAACACAGGTCAAGATCATCGAAGATTGTACCGTTCCAATCCCATATAATTGCTGAATAATTCATGTGTTACACCTTTCCTTGCATGCGGTAAACGAATGCTAATACTTCGGCTACGGCATTGTAAAATTCAAGTGGAACTTCGTCACCGGGCTCAACTTTGTCGTACATCGCCCGAGCAAGTGGAACATCTTCATACAGGGGAATATCATGTTCTTGAGCAACTTCGCGAATCTTCATCGCTATGTGATCGACCCCTTTAGCGACCACGATAGGACTTTTCATTCCATCTTCATACTGGATTGCTATTGAGAGGTGAGTCGGGTTAGTTACAACAACTGTCGCCTTTGGTACTTCACCCATCATACGCCGCTGAGACATTTCTCGCTGAAGTTGCCGAATCCGAGACTTAATTTTCGGATCTCCATCCTGCTGTTTATGCTCTTCTTTGACCTCTTGCTTAGACATTTTAAGCTTCTTTTCACTTTCATACTTTTGGTAGAACCAATCGATAATAGCAATAATCAGCAGAGTCATAATAATCTTTATAGCGATAATATAAGACAACTTTAGCAAATATACCGCAATAGAATAGGTCGTTTCATTTACCATGCTGATAAAAACAGGGAACTCTTTCTTGAGGGTCGTCCAGGCAACAAACCCCACAATAACGAGTTTGAGAATATTTTTCACGGTATCAACAATAGCTCTCATTGAAAAAAGTCGTTGTGCCCCCGTTATTGGATTGATTTTAGAGAGTTTGGGCATAAGTGGTTTGGTTGTAAAAAGGAAACCAACCTGGGCGATATTGCCAATCACCCCGAAAACCATAATGACGAGTCCCACAGGAAGAGCTGTTTTGGCGAGGATGAGAATTGAATCAGAGAACAGGGAGAGGAAGAGTTCATATGGATCAGATTTTGCAGTAACCATAGTGAGCATTGCCCAGTAGCGATGCATCTGATCAATTACAATATCACCCATTTTGGGAATCGAAAAGCGCAAAAAAACCACCGCGGCCAAAAGAACCACAACCGTGTTTATTTCTACACTTTTGGGAACATTCCCTTCTTCTCGAGCATCAGATCGTCGCTTGGAGGTGGGGTCTTCGGTCTTTTCGTCAGCATCTTCGGCCATTATGAAACCGCCATGATTTTAAGAAGAGCCCAGATATCTTTGTACATTCGTTGAACTACCCATTCAAATAACTTAACAAGGCCCGGCAATGCGACAATAATCGCAAGAAAGCCTACAGCAATTTTTAGTGGTGCACCAACAAAAAAGATATTCATTTGAGGCATTGTTTTGGCAATAATCCCCAGCGTAACTGAAGTAATAAACATAACAACCATTATTGGCGCGGCCAGTCTCATTGCAACTTCCATAAGAAGAGTTACCGAATCTGCGGCAGCCTGCGCCAAGGGTTGTGCCGGAAATGCAGCTTTTCCCACAGGAATATATTCAAACGATTTTTGAAGGGCCATAAGCAGAAAGTAATGTCCATTAAAAAGAAGAAATAAAATTGTAAATAACAGAGTAAAAAATACTCCAGTAGCAGTGCTCATGGTTGTTTCATCAACGGGATCGGACAATGATAGCATCGCAAAACCCATATCGGTATCAATAATTGATCCAGCAAAACTCACCGCACCAAAAATAAACAGTGTGAAGTACCCAATCACAACGCCGACGCCCACTTCCATTATCACCATCCAAAAAAATCCGATAAGATTGCGGGGTTCTGGTACTGCATTCACTGCCCCAAGTGGGAAAAGTACCAGTGCGAGAAAAAATGCAATGGCGATACGCATTCGAGAGTGAATCACTTTATGACCAAAAATGGGAATCAAGTAAAGTACGGCTGTAATTCGAACAAACATAAGGAGAAAAAGGGTAATCTGTTGTGATGTTAACAGAGGCATTAGCGAAGAATTTCCGGCAAGATACTAAACAGACGAACCGTGTAATCGACCATTTTCGTGACCATCCACGGAAGCATATAGACCATCAAACCAAAAATGGCAATAATTTTGGGAACAAAGGTAAGGGTCATTTCATGTATCTGGGTAACTGCCTGGAATACACCAACGAGCAACCCTACAACGAGCCCAACAATAAGCAAAGGCCCAGAAAGTAGCATGATAAACATCATTGCATCACGACCAATGTCAATAACCTGCGAAACGGTCATAGAATCCTCACTTTACGAATGATCCGACAAGTTGTTCCATAGTAAGACTCCACCCATCAATTAAGATGAAAAGAATCACTTTAAAAGGAAGTGAAATCATTACCGGCGGAAGCATCATCATACCCATCGACATAAGTACTGATGCAACAATCATATCCAATACTAAAAAGGGAATGTAAATAATAAACCCATAAATAAAGGCAGTTTTGAGTTCACTGATCATAAATGCTGGCACGAGAATATCAAAGGGAATTTCCATCGCTGTTTTAGGAAGGGGGCGTCGCGCCATTTTCAGAAGTACGCCGACATCTTTTTCATGAACTTGGCGGAGCATAAACGTTTTCATGGGTACCGTTGCTTTTTTAACCCCTTCATCCCAAGTGATTTCTTCGCGAATATATGGTTGTAATGCATTGTCATTAATATCAGTAAGGGTTGGCGACATAATGTAAAAAGTCAGAAACAGCGCCAATCCTACCAGAATCTGATCCGGAGGCGTCGTTTGCAATCCCAATGCTCGGCGAATAAAACCAAATACGATGATGATTCTCGTAAAAGAGGTCATCATTATCAAGATTGAAGGAGCTAATGCCAAAACTGTCATCATCATCATGATTTGCAGAGCGTTACTTACTTCCTTTGGATTCGAAGCATCGGTCATAGAAACTGAAATCTTTGGAATCGCCTGCGCTAAAATCGGAAAAATCACCGCCAAAGCAAGTAAGATAATCACGATCTGCTTTTTGCGATGGCCAAGAGTATCTGAAGTGGTTAGTTTATCCACGGCCAGACCCTTTCTGAAGATTCATTACATACTTATTGAGATTTGCACGAAAACTCCCCACTGACTTTCCACCAGCGCTTTTTGCAATAAGCGTTTGCGCATCGGTGCCATCAACTGTTTCAAGAACGGTCATGGAGGATCCCGTCTGCCCCAAAACCAACACTCGTTCTTCAAAACGGACAAGAACCACAGAATTGCCAGAACCGGTGACCAATTCATCGAGAAGTTCCAGTGACGATTCCGGTTTTAATGCCACCGGTTCAAGAATGCCTGATTTCTTGATCCCCAAAACAACCGCAAAAACAAGTGCTGTAAGAAGTGCCAAAGAACCAATAATTCTAAAAACTAGAAAAATTGGCGATACCGGTTTTGCACCAGTATCTTCAGTGGAATAGCTGAGTGGATCTCGAATCTCATCATTCAATTTATCCATGCTGAATGAATCTTGAGCACACGAAATACCCATAAACAGAAAAAGAACAAATAAAATCGAACGAATCACTGAGTCCTCCTCGTTATTTCTGCCGCATAGTACTATGATTTCAAATGATTTCAACTTTTTTATTTAACATTACCCAATCGTAAAATCGATTCCAAAAAACATCTCTCGACTTTTCTCGACTTGTGGTGTACGAGAGAACGGGAACTTGCTCTGGAAATTTGTACGTTTCACGGATCGATTTGAGATTTTGAGCTACCTCTTTTTGATTTAGCTTGTCGCTTTTGGTAAGAATCACAAACACGGGAATACCCAATTCTGCGAGCCAAGATGCTGCACCTTTGTCAAGATCAGTGCCTTCTTCACGTCGAAAATCCAACAGCCAAATAATCCCTTTAAGATTTTCGCGGTTTTCACAGTAATCGCGAATCATAGAACCCATACTATCTCTATCAGAATGGGACATTTTCGCATAGCCATACCCTGGAAGGTCAACCAAAGAAATCTCTTCATTGAGACTGAAAAAATTAATCAACCGAGTTTTCCCCGGTTGACGTGATACTTTCACCAATGATTTCATTGAGAAAATGTGATTGAGAAATGATGATTTCCCAACATTTGAACGCCCCAAAACTGCATATTCATCCATAGATGATGGAGGACATTGAGAGATCTTAGCAGCAGAGGTAAGAAATGTAATTTTGACATTTTCAAAGAGTTCTTGCAGTTTTTTCACGGATATACCTTTCGAAAGTAGAACCGGAAAATAGTTCAAACCCTGCGGTGAATCCAGTGAAGTAGTTTAGAACTCACGATGACGAGAATTTAGTTGATAATATGAGGCAGCTCGATTGCGATCTGGAGCGAATGGCAGGAGGTTTTGAATCTGCACTTTTTCACTTTCAAATTGTGAATAAAGTAGTTCATCTTGTGTGATTATTGAGAGCATTTGTTCGCGAAGGAGTATCTCCAAACTTCGGGAAGTATCTGATTCTCCATGAACCGTGTTCAAAGTTTGAAAAACTTCATTGCATTTTTCGATCAATTCGCCTCGAATGAGAAAAAGCTCTTCCCTTTCAGACTCTTTAACACGTAAAATCAATTCAGTAATTCTGCCCACCTCCGTATACTTCTCGATTAATTCTCGAAGAAGATCCGTTCGCATTAAATTAGCCATTAAATGCAAACGCTTTAGAATTGATTGGTGCTACAGATTCAGTCTTGCCGGTTTTAACCGTTTGAATAGCAACTTTCCATGCACTGCGCAAATCAGTCATCATATCAGCGACTTCTCGCACTGCTTCGATATCGACTTTGACAACTGCTTGTGTCAGTCGATAGAGCATATATTCATACAAACGGTATAGATTCACGGATATTTCACCGACATCCATATTAAGTGCGCTCAATAATTCGCTAATAGCATCCTGCATTTTATAGACATACTTTACATACTGCTCAATATTGGACTTTGGATTTTCCATTTCCAAAGCAAGATTGCCATACTTCACTGCAACATCGTAACAGATTATTATTAATTTACCTTTATCGGCGGTTTCAACATTTGCGGTTTTGTACGCACTATATCCTTGATTCATACACTTTCTCCTTGCCCAAAAGATTAGTTTGTCGAATATCCGAGCTGACTTAACATGGAATTCTGCTGAGATTTCAAAGTACTCATTGTCTGTTCCATTGCGGCAAACTGTTTTGTCATCCGCTCGGTATACGCATTAACCCTTTTTTCCATCTTCTCTGCCATAGTTGTGTAATTCTTGATCTGAGTTTGCATTGACTTTTTACGAGTTGCCAAAGTACCAGAATCAGCATCGGTTACAGTTTTTATTAGATCGCTTAAACGCCCCGCCAACCCTTTAGAATAGGTAACCTTTGCAGGGCCACTTCCCGCGGGAGCAGTTAAATAGAGACCTTTTGCAGGGCCATCATCAAAACTAACCACATCACCATTTCTTATTCCAAGATAAGATGTTGCACTCGGATTACCATCTTTGTCCCGAAGATTCAAAGAGTATGATCCACCACTTTCAATGATATCATACACTCCCTCTGCGGTATCCTTTGATTTGGAACCGAACATTACATTTGCATTGTCAGTATACCCTTCATCCACAAATAATTTAACTACTTCGTCAAAATTTTGTTCCAATGCCGCTTCAAACTTAGTACGATCAAGCTCGTATTGCCCATTTGTCGTGTTTGTTTTGATACCTAATTGCGCCAAAGAAGTAAATGTTTCATTCCCTGTGACATTGAAACTATCCATAAACACACCGCGAACTTTTGAGTTTACGGTCTTGGCTGTCATATCCCCCACAAGAACTCCACTGGTGCCACTCTTATCATCCGCGGCAACATACTTAGTACTTGAAGCAACATATCGCGATACAGCATTGTACGAGTTTATCAAGTCATCAACTTTTTTTGCCAATCCACTAATATCTCGAGTGATATTGACTGTCGTTGGGGCATCATACTTAACTGATTTTAAATCAAAACTTACCCCTTGAGCAACACCGGAAGCCTTATTTGTGGAAGAAGATATGTTTATATTGTCGACACTAAAATACGCATCGCGACCAACAGAAAGAACATTGGCTCCTTTATATCCTGTTACGGTACGGGAAAAGGCATTTGAAGTACCCTCAACAGCCATATCAGTAACAGAAAAAAGTGAATTGCCTCCATTTTTATCTTCAACTTTTAATTTTCCCGTTGTTGCATCAATTGAAGCGGTAACGGTTCCATTAAAAGAACTTTCAATAAATTTGGTAAAATCAGTAGCGGTATCAGTGGCTCCTCGAACATATGTAGTGGTAACACTTTTGCCATTTGCATCAGTACCGGCGATCGAAATTTTCCCACCTGCAGCCAAAGATGAAAAACTCGTAGCCATATTTGTATTTGATTCATAGGTTTCTTTCGTAATTCCTTTTGTACCAGACTGTCCACCAACTTCTGTGCGATTTACCGCTTGATCAGTAGTGTCAAACGTTAGTTTTGAAACACGAAGAGAGGACGAACCAGCAGTGGTGGCCGATATGCTCAATTTCCCCGTTGTTGAATCAACGGCAACCGAAGCTCCAGTACCAAAAGCTGTGGAAACAAAACTCGAAAAATCACCGATTACTGCACCGGCAGTTTTTGTATAGGTTGAACTCACCGCAGCACCACTGGCATCTGTTCCTTCAATTTTGATTTCTGCACCATCTGCCAGTGCGGCGAACGCAACATTCATATCATTGGCAGTCTCATACTTTTCAGTGGTACTTCCTGAATAACCAGTGATAAACCCAAGATCTTTAAGAACTGTCCCGGAAGAGTCTTCGTAAGTGGCGCCTTTACTTCCCGTATCGTCGGATGTTAGGACAAAACGGTAGTTGTTATCTGCCATCTTGAGAACAGTTGCAGTGACTCCTATTTTAGAACCATCTTCTTTTTTTGCGCTGTTAATTTTCACGCGAAGTTCTTCTAAGGAATCTGTTGCCTCAACTGATATTTCAACGCCATTTATCGAAAATCTTCCCGCTTTTCCCATATCTGCTTGATTGTCGGCAATAATTCCATCAGTGCTAATAAGTTTTTCCCGTTCTGCCAACTGGAATACTTTTAAACCATAACTACCTGGCTGAGCGCCAAATGAAGTTGTCACTGAAGCGGTATCACTACTGCTACTGGAAGTGTTGTACATATTAAAATCTTCTCGATTATCCAGTGATGTCGCAGCTTTTGAAATATCGTTCAGATACGTTTCAAACTGCGTATACGCATCTATTCGTTTGTTAACAGTCGCCTTCTGCGAATCAAACTTATAGACTTTCTCCATTTCAAGCGCCGTGAGTTGCGAGATAATTGAATTTGTATCGATCCCTGATGGACCATTCATCGAGATACCCATAGTAGCCTCCAAGGCACATTCCCGAGGGAACTTTTTTTATATACCCTATCATCGGCAAATTATGACTATTCCATTACTCCTTTTTTCACTTTCAAAATTTTTTTATGGTTAAAATCAATCACAACTCAATGAAAACAGCCTCGATTATTGGGATATAATCAATTCAATGGGAAATTAAACTGACATAAAGAGAAGTACCAGAGTAATAACGATAAAGATACAGAGCAACAAAAAAGGTTACTGTCTCCAGCAACCTTTTATACAATCCATTGGCAATAGGCGATTTATTTAATTTGTAACTACTCAGGTGGTTTCCAATCCTAAAGTTGACTCCAGAACTCGTTCCAAGCGTCCTCGCTTGAAATGCCGCGTTCGAGGCTCCAGCCTCGCGTCACGACTGTGAGGCTGGAGCCTCATGCTGTG
>DYSA01000526.1 GCA_020726425.1 Fibrobacter succinogenes
CGGCATTCCCAGCGTGGACGCTGGGAACGAGTGCTGAAGCGAATTTTTGTCCCCCGCTAACACCTGAGTAGTTACGATTATCCTTAAGATCAGAGTTTTATTGTTGATAGAAGGAAATACTATGCTAAAGAAAACAGTTTTGTCCGCTTCGGTTATTGCCGCAACACTTTCCGCCGCTACTCAAAAACTCAATGTGAGCTATTTTCCCAATTGGCTTCCCTATGAAGCCGTTGAAAAGTATGATCTCTCCAAACTGACTCACTTGGGATATGCATTTTTTACGCCCGATCGGTTTGGGAATAGAGATACATCATGGTCTCCTCTTGATTCGACTTTACTGCGAAAGTTGGAGAAAAAGGTTCACGACTCGGGTTGTAAATTCACACTTTCGGTGGGAGGAGGAGGGACGCCAACACACGATCCGGATACGGTATTCATCGCTATGGTTACCAATCCAGAATGGCAGACCAATTTCGTTCACGAATCGATGAAACTTGTTCGCGAATTCAAATTTGATGGTATTGATAACGACTGGGAACCTTTTATCGAAACGGGAAAACGGGGAGAGGTCTTTGAAAAAATGATGGTTGAGTTCCGCGATAGTCTCGATGCGCAGGAAAAGATCGATGGGAAACAGTATTCATTGAGTGCGGCGGTTCTGGTCAGTGATGAATCGTGGAACCCTGGCTACAAAGCGTATATCACACCCAAAACCGTTGCCGTTACTGATTTCTTTGCAATGTTGGACCGAAGGGATTTGCAACTACCGCATTTCAAGTAAAAGATTGGTCTGCGAAACAAATTCCCAAGGAAAAAATGGTTGTCGGCGTCCCCTTTTTCCCCGCGCCGGCAGAGTGGCCAATGCCGACAGGATACAAGTGGAAAAACTATAGCGATCTTTGGGGTGACTCGTTTGATGTGTATCGTCCAATGCTTGATTCAGTTCAAACTGTGGGAAAAAATTCACAGGGCGTTGAATGTACGGAGTGGTGTTATTCACCCTATTTGATCCGTGAAGTTACTTCGATGGTGATCGATAGCGGTTATAGTGGGGTGATGTCATGGCACTTTCTTTCTGATGTTGCAACTGTAAAGCCTCATTCACTGCTCGCCAATATGAGTTCACTCATTCAATACGCCGAACTTCCTTTGGACAAAAGAACGCGTACTCTTGATATCGTCGACAGTTCTGCGGAAGCTCTCTGCGGAATTGCAAAATGGGAATTTACCGTAGACTCCACTGATGGGGTTGGAACTTTGGGGAAATTCGGTTGGGTAACCGATAGTCGCGGGTATACCATTTTCGATAGAGAGTATAATACCTTTGACAAGGGAGTTAAGGGGACAATCAACTTCCCCTATTCCGAAACACCACCTTCATTTTCAAATGCTGGCGTGTCGCTAGCACTCGATCCTTCAAAACTGTTTCCTGTGCTCAATTTGGTCAGTGAAGACACCATTGTTGTAGCTCTGAATGTGGACAAAGATGCGCCTATGTTGATCTCTCTTTCCTACTTGGGTAAACAGGCACGGGCGAGTTACTTATACACAGGAAAAGGTATTTTGGATACCGTAAGAATTCCGGTAAATTCATTTGTCGCTGATGTTAAACATAACAGCAAATATGTGCGGAATTTTACGGCTGCAAATACCGGGAAAATTAGTTTTTCACTTCCTGCACCGGACACGGTATCGTTCGATATTCAAGCAGTTGGGGTTAACTCAATCGATAAAGAATTTGTGGGAATTTCCGCACCATCGGTGGTGAAATCTTCAAACATTGCCTTTTCGATGAACCAAAAGAGAATGATGATTTCAACCGGTGTGAATTCACCTTCACCGGTGTTTGTGTATACAGCTCAGGGAAAACAGGTGTTCAGGGGTGAAATTAGAAATTCCGGTTCAATTGACATGAGCACTGTTGCTTCGGGAATCTATCTGGTTCGCATTCAAACGGAGCAGGGAAGTGTGACGAAATCGTTTGTTGTGAAATAAGTGAAAAAGTTCTTGTAACTTTGAGGGGAAC
>DYSA01000527.1 GCA_020726425.1 Fibrobacter succinogenes
GGGTGAATCGGGAATCGATCCGTGAGGATCAAATTCCCTCGTAGCCCCGGATTTTTTATTCCGGGGAATCGCGTCGTTGGTCTCAATCTGGGGAATTATTCTCGTGACACGGGCTCCAGCCCTGTCACGCACATCCTGAGGCTCCTGCCTCAATTATTATTTTAAATGTGAGCCAGAGACTCACCGGATTCCATCACCAGCCGGAGACTGGTGACGAGATTACATTGGTCTCAATCTGGGAAATTATTCTCGTGACACGGGCTCCAGCCCTGTCACGCACATCCTGAGGCTCCAGCCTATTCTCGTGACACGGGCTCCAGCCCTGTCACGCACATCCTGAGGCTCCAGCCTCAATTATTATTTTAAATGTGAGCCAGAGACTCACCGGATTCCATCACCAGCCGGAGACTGGTGACGAGAATGATTTCCTGAAACTCCGGGGTATCTCACCGGCTCCTACATCTCTTCAAGTTCCTCTTCGTTTGAACTTCGCCCCACAGAAAACCAGTCTACATTTCGGGTTCCAAACATGATTCCCGCCAGAACAATCACCAGAACCACCGACCCGAGCAAGAGCGAATACTCTTCGAGTTGCAGCAATATGTAGAGCACGCTGTAGAGAAGTGTAAGTACAAATCCCATAATAACCGCGGGCCCTTTTTTTCTGAGAATCGCCGCGGTGTAGAGCGTGATCATCAGGATAATCGCGATCGAAGCAACCAGATAGGCGATAGCGAATCCGGTCTGTTCCGACATCGAAAGCAGAAGGATATAGAACACCGTCTGAGCTGATCCCACCAGCGTATACTGGATTGGGTGAAGGCGGCAGCGGCGGAATGTTTCGATGAGAAAGAATCCCGTAAAGGTCAGCACAATAAAGAGAAGTGCATACTTTACAGATCGGGTAACCAATTGATATCCGTCCACAGTCTGAACCAGATTCACCCCGAACGATGACGCTGAAACTTCGAATGCATCTTCGAGCCAGATCTGAGGGTAGTCGCGGTTGAAGTTCAGCACACTCCACGAAGCGGTGAATCCCGAATCTTGAATTTCGTGTTCTTTCGGAAGCACCGCGCCACAGAATCCCGGTGAAGGCCAACTTGATGTGAGCGACACCGCGGTTTCATCGCCAAGGGGGATAAAGTTGAGTGAACCACTTCCGTTTACGTTGAGATCAAAGGCTATGTCAAACGATCCATCCGCTTTGGCGGGGATTTCTGCAGTAAAGGGAAACGTGAATCCCGTTTCAACCACATCCTTGCGGCGAATCCCCGGTTCCGCAGCGAGAGGTTTTCCGTTCATCGTGAGCACTGCTTTTCGGGTGATTCCTTTTACATCGTTCACCCCCAGAGAAATCCACGCTTCGTTCCAAAGAATCTTTTCCGTGGTGAGTTTTAGTTTTTCAAACTCCGGTGCATTAAAGTGAGCTGTTCCGATGAGATTTCCGTTGTATAGAGCTACTTTGTAGATTCCCCGTTCGCGAATCTCCGGTTTCACGGTGCCGCTGATTTTCAGTTCTGAAGGGAGAATGTTCACAATCCGTCGGCTAAAACGGTAGGAAACTTTTTTGTTTGAATCAATCTGTTCTACTCGTTCTATGAGCGGTACAGAAATAATTGGCCCGGTCACGGTCTGAGCGCATCCCCAACTGGAACTGATATCTTCGGTGGCATTTGTTTGAAGTGATTCTCGTTCGTAGATCAGTCCCCGAATCGATCCGGCGACCACCATAAGTACTGCTGTGATCACGCCGATTGTGATCAGTTTTCCCGTGATCGCACTTTTTCTCTGCCGCACGATGTTTTTCTTTTGCTGTTCCATAGGTACCATCCTTTTGATATGTTCATTCGTTCCCATATCCAAAAGATAGGTGATCAAAATGAATCTTCTGTGAACGGACGGTGAATAGAGTGTGAATTCAGTTTGATTAGAACACTGCGTCGCTATTACTTCGCGGTTCAAATATGAGACCGGCCTAAACGATTAAGCGACGAAATGACAAAACGTAATACATTTGCGT
>DYSA01000528.1 GCA_020726425.1 Fibrobacter succinogenes
AATCCATAACGAGGAGAAATTTATGGAGCTTACACAGAAAAATCGATTTATAAAGATTGGAACGATGTTGGCGGGTATTGCGTTCATAATTCTGGCAATCACCAGAATCGGTGACGGAACCCGTTATTTCGCAGTAAATGCTTCTTTTTCATTGTTCTGGTTTTTCATTGCGACATGTGCAACGATCTTCAAAACTCAACAATGGGTCACGTATCTTCTTCCATTGGGAATGCTGATCCTAACCATTATTTCTGGCGAACATGCACTTTCTATCAACGAACAAGTTTCATCTGCGGGTATTTTGATCTATCCAATGTACACTTTTTTTCTTGTTCGCATCAGAACTGGACTTTTGCTGACATCAATTCTCGGTCTTTGGGCGACAGCGGCTTTCCTTAGCCATGGACGTTCACCAGAAATATTTGGCATGTCTTCCGGTGAAGATTTTCTCATCAGTTATCTTGTTGATGTGGTTCTCTGTTTTTTGCTGGAACTATTCCGCGAACAACTTTTGAACAAAATATTTACAACGATGTACTATGATAAACTCACTGGCCTGCGAAATCGCGAAGGCTTTCTTGCCGAAATGGAGAAGTACACAAGTCAGGATAAACCGTTTTTCCTCATCTTGACAGATTTTGATCATTTTTCTCGCATAAACACAAATTTAGGAACTGTTCAAGCGGATGAACTGATTCGGCGAACCGCGTTAGCTCTCGCAAATCCGAATGTGATCGTTTCAGGGCGTTGGTATGGTGACCAGTTCGCGATTCTTTTTATGGGATCAGAGGCTGATCTTTCGAGTTATGCTCAGAGCGCAAGAAAAAAGATCGAAGCAATTCCGGCGGCACTTGATCTGGATATTCTTTTAACATCCAGTGCGGGAATCTGTGAATTCCCAATGAATGGCCATCAATCTGATGAGTTGATAAAAAATGTGGAATGTGCACTCGTGGAAGCCAAAAAGGGAAATCGGCGAACGATTCATCGCTTCAATCCCAATGATATTAAGCTTCGCCTTCGCGAGCATCAAATTGAACAAGATCTTCCCTCTGCAATTGAATCGGGTCAGATTGAACTTCATTTCCAGCCAAAGGTATCAGTTCAAGAAGAGCGAGTTGTGGGGATGGAAGCATTACTTCGCTGGTATCATCCAACGCTTGGGTACATAATTCTCCCTGAATTCGTCGCTATTGCCGAACGAAGCGGTATGATTGGAATTCTCGGTGATTATGTTGTTGATACATCCTTTGCGCATTTTACAAAATGTAAATCAGCGGGACTCTCTGATATATCGATTTCAGTAAATATCTCTCCAAGTCATCTCTTGCACCGGGATTTTCTGGCAAAACTTTTGCGCGGCGCCGAAAAATGGGAAATCGATCCTGCTAAAGTTGTTCTTGAAATCACCGAAAGTGTGATTATTCAGGATGAAGTAAAAGAGTTGATCGAATCGATTCAAGAGAATGATTTTGAGCTTTCTCTCGATGATTTTGGAACGGGATATTCAAGTCTGAGCTATTTGAGTCGGTTCAAATTCAATGAATTAAAAATTGACAAAAGTTTCACCGATACTATTCTTACGGGAGAACGAGATTTGGCACTATTCAAAACAATTCTCCAGTTGGCATCACAGTTTGGCATGAAAACAGTGGTGGAAGGTGTTGAAACCAAAGAGCAACAGAGCGAAATTAGTTTGCTTGGTGCCGATGAAATCCAAGGGTGGTATTATTCAAAGGCACTTGCTTCAGATCAGTTTATCGAGTATGCGATGAATTGCAATAGTTCAAGGTAGTTGTTGGCTCTCGGTAATTCGCAATCGCCGAGTATCGGTTAGCGGAACCGTAGAGGTTTATTTTCGATTGAATTCATTGGGAGCGCACGGTTAAATTCGTGAGCTCTTTTTTTTATATCCCCGCAGGCCATTACTGCTCCGATGAAAATAAATGTGGTATAATTGACCCGTGGCAACTACTCAGGTACTTTACAATCAATGAACTTGGCATAAACAGTCGTAACA
>DYSA01000529.1 GCA_020726425.1 Fibrobacter succinogenes
ATATCAATCACTTACAAAACAAAAGGTTTTTTCGTGGTACCTGAGTAGTAACGAAAACTGTTTTCAAGTCATTCGGATTTTTTGTACCGAGAGGAGCTCGACGGTAGAGCTCAACCAATTCATTCCAGTCAACGGTTTCTACATTTTCAGTCCAATCGTAGTTCATAGGGTATCCTTTATCGAAAAGAGGGCGATCGCGGATCGCCACTACACAATTCATTTTGTTGTTTTATCGTTTAAACCTGTTTCATCGACAACGCGATCCCCCGCCATTCTGACGGGGCTGAAATTGGGTCGTCCTGTCGGACGAAAGACGAATCGAGATTTCGTTTTGTCGTTTAATCGATTCATCGTTTGGTCTTTCGTTGAATCGTTGAATCGTTGAATCGTAGCGTCATTGCGCCGTCACACCTGTTTCATCGACAACGCGATCTGTTTCTTTTTCAGATCCAACCCTATTACTTTCACTTTTACCGGATCACCGGGCTTGACGATTTCCGAAGCGTTGGACACAAACTTATTCGCCAGTTCCGAGATATGCACCAATCCATCCTGATGAACACCGATATCGACGAACGCTCCGAACGCCACCACATTGGTGACGATTCCCTGAAGGATCACGCCGACCGAGAGATCTTCCATGGAGTTGAACCGCGAATCAAACGAGACGGTGACAAACTCGGATCGCGGATCGCGGGCGGGCTTTTTCAGTTCGGTTACGATGTCGCGAAGAGTCACGGTTCCCGCTGATTCGGTGACAAATGAGTTCAGGTCGAGCGAGCTCAGAATCGATTCGCTGCGGATCAGATCGGCCGGTTTCAGTTTCAGCGATTTCGCCATGGTTTCCACGGTTGAATAGTTTTCCGGGTGAACCGCGGTGGAGTCGAGCGGATTGTCTCCGCCTGATATGCGAAGGAATCCAGCACATTGTTCAAAACATTTCTTGCCCAGTCCCGCAACTTTGAGAAGTTCCTTGCGCGATTTGAAACGGCCCGATTCTCTTCGGTACGCCACTATCTTTTTCGCCATTGTCGGCCCAATTCCCGAAATCTGCGTGAGCAGCGGTTCCGAGGCGAGATTGAGATCCGCACCGACACGGTTCACACAACTTTCCACGACGGCGTTGAGTTCACGAGTAAGTCTCGCCGCTGAAATATCGTGCTGATACTGACCGACACCGATCGATTCCGGCGGAACCTTGACCAGTTCTGCCAGCGGATCCTGAAGTCTTCGCCCGATTGAGATCGCCCCGCGAATAGTCACATCGAGATCAGGAAACTCCGCAATCCCTGCCGGCGAAGCGGAGTAGACTGACGCTCCCGATTCACTGACCGAAACAACGGTCGGTTTGGTGGGAAGATTCGGCAGCAGGTAATCCTTGAGGAACTGTTCCGTTTCGCGACCGCCGGTTCCGTTGCCCACGGCGATCAGTTCGTAGGGAACTTTCTTGAACAGCTTAAACAGCACATCGGCTGATTCGGTGAATTTCTTGTGCGGTTCCGTCGGGTAGATCGTGGCGTAGTCGATCACGGTTCCCTGCGCATCGAGAATCACCGCCTTGCACCCGGTTCGGAATCCCGGATCAATGGCCAGAACAGGACGTGCTCCCGCCGGTGAAGCCATAAGCACGGTTCCGAGATTCTCCGCAAAGACGCGACACGCTTCGATCTCCGCTTTCTCTTTCAACTCGCGAAGGTACTCCGATCCCAACGATGGAAGAAGCAGTCGATCCAGTGATTCGGTGAGAATATCATCAAGTAAATCACGCGCATTTTCCAGTGATTTCGGAATGAGTCGAAACACTCTTCGACGACACGAATCATCGTTCGTTTCGATTTCAACGGCGAGGATTCCTTCGTTTTCTCCACGGAACAGCGCGGACAAAATGTGCGCCGGAACCGTGGATCCTTTGCGGGAATATTCGTAGTAGCGATCGAACTTTGACTCTTTGGTTTTCCATCCGCGCTTCGCCCGCGAAACTACCAGCCCGAATCCACCGATCTCTTCACGGATCGTGT
>DYSA01000050.1 GCA_020726425.1 Fibrobacter succinogenes
GATCCGGATGAATTTTACTGTTTTTTGCTAAATAGCGTGAGATCCCATCGAACACCAGAGTTGAACCAGCAAACTGCTGAGACATCATCTCCGTAACCGCTTGCATTTCGAGTTCGTTGAAATACATAAATACACCTTCGGCAATGAACAGAATCGGTTGATCACGAGGAATCAGGTTAGTCCAGCCAAAATCAAGAATTGAAGATCCGATAAAGGTATAGTTTTCAAGAAGATCAGGGTAAAAATTTCGGCGAATTTGCCCCGTTTCGGGGAAATCAATATCGAACCATCGCACTTTAAATGGTGGATATCGAAAGAAACGAGCATCAAGACCACACCCAAGATTAACTACCGTTCCGCGTGGGTTCGCAGATATAAAGAGTGCTATTTGTTCATCGATTATCAGTGTTCGAGCAATAACCCCAACCCGCGATCCTGGGGAAACTTTCTTTTTACGATGTGGTGAATCAACGGTTTTCATAATCAGTTCTGCATAGGTGTCTTTCAACTGCGAACGACGTTTTTTTGATTCAAGAGCACGAGCACGTACCGTTATCAACATTGTTTCGGGGACACCGGTAAGTGTTTCAATAGTTCTGTTTTCCATCGTTTCCTTCTTTCTTAAGGGCCGGTAATTTTTAGATCGTCATCAGTCCCTTCGAGCCCATCTTTTCCGGGACTGATCAGAATAAACTGTTTCTGTTTTGATTCCGTGCGGTAGATCAGCTCATTTCCCCAACTGTCTTTTGTTAGGCTTTTTAGCGCATTCTCTTTGAATGTTGTTTCCATCCACGAATGGAACGAAGAGTCTGCGGGATACCGTCCCTTTGTCATGAAATGGTAGTCGAGCATCTGGGAAATCTGGCGCAAATCTCCCGCTGAGGCAAGTTGTTGCGTTGAATCTTGCAGTTCGTTGTAAAACGCCACGATTTTTTCCTGATTCAGTGTCACAGTTCCCGCGGTGATCAGCAGAGTCACTCCCTGCGAAAAGGAGATCACACCGATTCTCCTGGCTGTTCAGACTTGAGCCGATCGATCTCTTCCTGCTGGGAACGGATCAGTTCAAAGAGTGGATTGATCTGTTCGGCCAGTGAATGAAAACTGTCTTTGGCTCGAAATTTCAGCGGTTGTTGTGGCAACATGCCTCGCTGAACATCGCGCACAACCGATTCGAGTTTGTGGATCGGGCCGGCGATTCGATGGGTTGTGTAGAGTGTTCGAAGTAGAAAAATTGCGATCACCGCCACGGTTGCCACGAGAACGGTGAACAGAACCTGTTCATTTGAACTGGTTTGAATCGAACTTTTTCCGAAGAGATAGAACCAGTTCACCGCAAAGGCTGTTACGGTTGAACTAATCACGGTGGAAAGAAGCACTGTTCCCACCATTTTCCACTGAAATGGATGGTGAAGGATCAGTTTTTTCCGGGGAAATCGTTTTTTCATGGGGTTGTTCCTATGGATAGGATTTGTATTGTCACGGGATTGGAAAATTCAGGATAGATTGAAACCGCTTTTTCGTAGATTGTATCGCTGGTGCCGTTCGTTCGTTTTATGGCGATAGTTCTCATGCCGTGGGAAATGTCGGCAAATCCTTTGGTCAAATCAAGAGTGGTTTCAGCGGTTCCTTCATCTTTGGCGGGCGGGAACGTCGCTGTTCCGTAGGTGATCAGTGTTGGATTGCCGTTGTATGCAATCCGACGGCGATGCGCATTCCCGTTGTAAGGGAATTTCAGTTCAACCCAATCAATAGTGTTATCGGTACTCGATTGCACATTGAGAGAAACGGTTCCTTCAAATTCAGAACGGTAGATTGTCAGCACAATATCATCGGCGGGATCAGTGGGATGAAATCCGCTACTTTTGAGAATGATATTGCGATCTTTGTCCAGCGACGCTTCGATCTCTCTTCCCCACGAATCGCTGATAGGCAGTTCCGTTTCACCCTTGAGATAGGGCGAACGCCAACCGATATGCAACTCGGATCGCGAATCGAACTGCTGATTCCCCACAATCTCCTTGCGATAGAGCGTGTTCGATTTCCACTGATAGCGAAGGGTATCGCGAATGGTAAATTCGCCATCGATCTGCCATTTGTCACTGTCAAAAGACGATCCACTTGAATGGGTATTCACACAACGATAGACCAAACCTTGATGCCACACAATGGAACTGTTCACCACGAGAGGATCCAGGGAAGGGCGATACGAAGAGACACCACTCTCCCAGACTGGGAATTTTGAAACCGCATAGCCGGACAACTCTTCCCACGAACTGCCCGCCGGTTCTGATGTGACGGATTGGTAATCACTTTTTGCCCGAAAAACGTGGGAAGTTCCGTTGATTCGGTAGTAACTTCCCGTGAACGGTTCGGGATTCCCCACATCGGCAATAAATCCCGTAGGAACAGCAGTTCCGTTGAAGTTAATCGATTTTCCGACAATTGCCTCGCGTATTTTTTGCAGTTTTGTCCGCGTCGAAGCGACCTGTTCCTTGCGGCGATCCCAATCTTCCTGACGGATTTTGAGTTCTATATCGTCGCTGTTTGGCTCATCAAAATCAAATCGTTTGTTCGGCCCGGCACTGACAAAAACCAAATTATTGGGCGAACTATCGTTCAGCGTGTCATCGTAGATTCCGTTTCCGTTAGCATCATCCACATAGACAATCAGCGCAGTTCCCCAGCCGTCAAAGAGCCGCCCTTTGGTGGCAGTGAGTGCGAACAGGCGGTTCTCTTCCCGTTCAGACTCACTCGATGGCGTTTCCAAAAACAGATCCGTCGCCGGATCGTTGGGCTGATTGTTCACCGGTTCGGGAAGCATGGCTCGGTTCCACCCCGGAACCGTTTGGCCTATCGATTTATCCCACAGAGCCAGCGGTTGCGCAAAATGATCTCCGCGAATTTTCGACGCGAGTAGATAATTATCGGTAGCAACCGGTTCACCACCGGCAGTTTTAACCTGAACCCAAGCCGAACCGTTCCAGGTCATCTGGTAGAGTTTGGGAAGCGTACCGGTCATGCCGACAAAGCCGATCTCCCTGTCGCCATCGCCGAGAATTGCCCGGCGGATCTGTTCAAACTGTTCCGATGTAACCTTTTTTCGATGATAGTTTTCTACGGCAAATCCCGCAGGAACCAGAATCGATGTCATCAATCCAAGGATCGTGATTGTCACCAGCAGTTCGATGAGCGTAAAGCCTTGTTGTTTCATTCAATTTTCCGTTACAGATAGTTGATTTTACTTGTTTTGCGCAGTTCTGCCAGTTTCTGATCCACCAGCATCTTAGTTTTTTGTTTCACAAAGGTCGTGCGAAGTTCCTCTTTCATTGATTCAAAAGAGCGCGCATCACCCTTTTCGCCCGATTGGACTTTTTTCAATCGATTGTAGATTTTTTTGAGATGCGTTTCTTTCACCACCACCGTCGCTTCGATTTTTTCCGAAATGTACATATCAATTGTGGCCTGCTTGAACCACTCCTGACGATACTCTTCGATGGTGAGATTGTTTTCTTTCAACTGATTGAGAAATGCCGTCGTATCGGCAAATCGGCGGGCAATCATATCGACGCGAATGTCCGCGGCTCGTGGATCGAGTTTTACGCCGCTTTTCTGCGCTTCCTGAAAGAGCAGTTCCACATCGATCAGATTGTTGAGCACTGTCGAATCGGTGACTGTTTTCGTTGAATCCGCCGATTTCGCCTGATCTTTCAGAGCCCGTTCCAATGATTTTCGAGGAATCACCACATCGTTCACCAGAGCGACAATTGATCCTTCGCCGGTACTTTTTTTTGTCGCCGTTGTTTTCGTTTCGCATCCACTGTGACCGCCACATTCGCTGGATTTTTTGGATTTCAACTGTGGCGCGGCAAACCAAACAACCGCAGCGATTGCCGTGAGAGGAATCACCAGTTTCAGCACCCGTTTCAGGTTGAATTTCTCTTTTTTAATTGGTTCTTCACTCATCTGTTTTGGTTCGATTTCTTTATTTTCTGTAGACATAGAGCAATCCTTGTTAGAGATACATTGAAAAAATTCCCAAAATAAGCGCGATCACCACAAACCCCACCATTCCTCCCATTATCACGATGAGAATCGGTTCGATCATAGCATTCATTCGCTTGACAAACTGCTCCAGCATTTTTTGATAGATCTGAGCGGTAAGTTGAAGCACCATAACCATTTCCCCGGTCTCTTCACCAGTGGCGACCATTTCCGTCACCATGAGCGGAAAAATTCGTTCGTGCTTGCGCAGTGTGTCCGCCATGCTTTCGCCTTCCATGATTCCGTTCCATGTTGAAGAGAGAACTTCGTGGGCAACCGCATTTTTCAGCGTGTCGCGCACCGTCAGAAGCGCATCGGAAAGAGGAACGCCACTTTGAATCAGAATGCCAAGATTTCGCGAGAAGTTCACCACGATTCCACTGCGCACAATTGAACCAAAAACCGGAATGTACAGAACCAAACGATCGAGATGAGCACCCACGGCTTCAACTTTGCGCAAGATCGGAAAGGCGATACCACAGCCCACGATTGTTCCTACAAGAACAATCCAATGTTGCTGCATCCAACCGGTTATGGTGAGCATAAGTTGCGTAACCGCCGGAAGTGTTTTCCCCTGTCCGCCTAGAACCGTTGCAAATTTGGGAACCACAAAGACCGACAGGAAAATCATCACGGAAAAGGTCATGATCGTCACCATGGCGGGATAGATCATGCTGGTGATTATCTGACCGCGAAACTCCATGTTTTTTTCCATCGCTTCGGCCACGGTTTCCATGATCGTGTCCAGTTCGCCACTCTCTTCGGAAGATTTCACCATGCTCACATCGTAGAGCGAAAATTTTCCCGTGCGGCGCATCGCTTCGGAAAGATCAAGTCCCTGTTCAACATCAAACATGAGCGACTCTAGCATAAGTCGCAACCCCTTTTTCCGCGTCTGCCGGTGAAGAACAGAAATCGCCTGAACAATACTCACGCCGGAACGAAGCAGCACCGAAAGTTGACGAAAGAAAAGGACGATATCTTTCTTTGAAATCAACAAAAATGGAGGCAACTTAACGCCGGTTATTTCATTCTCTTCCATCATTTATCCGATCGTTACCCGCAGAACTTCATCGTAGGAAGTCACGCCGTTGTTCAGTTTGTCGAGAGCATCTTCGCGAAGGGTTCGCATACCGCTTTCGATGGCAAGCGTGGTGAGCACCGACGTGGAAGCGCCTTCCATGAGCGCCCGCTGAATCGGTTCGGTCACTTCGAGCAGTTCAAATACGCCGATTCGCCCGCGATAGCCGATCGATCCACAGTGATCGCACCCGACGGGACGCATCCAGTGTGGAGCCGATTCGGTTCGGGGTATCGAAAGCAGGCGCAGTTGTTCGTCCGATGGTTCATACGGTTCGGCACAGCGGCAGAGTTTTCGCACGAGACGCTGAGCGAGCACGCCGTTCACCGACGAGCTTACGAGAAATGGTTCACACCCCATGTCCACCAGTCGCGGCAGTGCGCCGGGAGCATCGTTGGTGTGAAGTGTGGTGAACACCATGTGGCCGGTCAAGGCGGCGCGAAGTGAAATGTCCGCCGTTTCGCTGTCTCGCGTTTCTCCCACCATGATCACATCGGGATCTTGCCGAAGAATCGACCGCAGTGCTCCGGCAAAGGTGAGCTTATCGTTTTGTCCCACATGCACTTGTGTCACGCCGGGAATCTTGTACTCCACCGGATCTTCCACGGTGACGATATTGATTTCCGGCGAATTGATCGTGTTCAGTGCCGCGGAAAGTGTGGTTGATTTCCCTGATCCCGTGGGGCCAACGATCATCACGATTCCGTAGGGACGGTTCACCAGCGAGAGAAACTGTTCGTACACTTCCTGCGTCAATCCGATCTGATCGATGGTCAACTGCATCGTTTTTCCCGCCAAAAGTCGCATCACAATTTTTTCACCGTAGAGCGAGGGAAGTATGGAGACGCGAAGGTCGATTTCGATGCCGTTCCGTTCAAAACTGATCGCGCCATCCTGAGGCGACCGTTTTTCCGCGATGTTCAGTCCGGAAATCACCTTGATTCGCGATACCACCGATGCAAACTGGTCGTGCGTATAGCTTTCCAGTTCGCGAAGCATACCGTCGATGCGGTAGCGAAGGCGAACTCGTTCTTCAAGCGGTTCAATGTGAATGTCCGAAGCCTTGAGTTTCACCGCCTTAACGATAATATCTTCCACTACTTCGATCGCCGATAGCCCGTGAGAATCGGCCACGGTGTCCGAGGTGTAGCTCAGCGCAATGGCGTTACGAAGTGCTCCGGAAGTGGCAATTTTCTGCACGATCGGCATGCGCGCGGTTCGTTCGAGTTGGCGAAGTGTCACTATCTTGAGCGGCTTATCCACCGCAACGACGAGCCGTTTCTCTTCAATTTTGAGCGGCAGAACCTGCATCTGTTGCGCCAGCTTTTCTGGAATCTTTGCCAAAATTTCGCGTCTTGGTTCCAGTTCTTGGGCATTGACCAGGGAGAATTTGTGCATTTCCGCAAGAGATTCCGCAATGACCAACTCATCGACTGCGCCCAGTTTGGTGAGAGCATATCCGATTGGCCCCACGCCGTTGCTCAGTGCGCGCACCGCTCGCTTGAGATCGATCTCGGTGATTTTTCCGTGAGCCAACAGCCATTCCCCGAACCGTTTCGGCTGACCGCGACCGCTGCCGATCACACTTCCCATAATTTCGCGACTGTTCATGCACCCATCCGTTCAAGGCGCGGAAGCACCAGCTTTTCACTGCGCGCCATCTTGAGAACCGTGTCTCGACTGATTTTTCCTTCGGAGAAAAGATTGAGCAGCGACATCTCCATGGTCTGCATGCCGATTTTTCCATTTGTTTCAATAAGCGAATAGATCTGTTCGGTTTTGCCAAGGCGAATCATGTTGGCGATCGCCGACGTCACGTTCATCACTTCCACGGATGCAAAGCGCCGTTTTCCGTCTTCTGATTTTACTAACTGCTGTGAAACCACGCCCTTGAGAACTCCTGACAACTGCTGGCGAATCTGCGGTTGTTCATCCACGGGGAACACATTCACCATGCGAGTGATCGTCGAACTGGCATCGCGCGAGTGAAGTGTGGAGAAAACGAGGTGTCCTGTTTCCGCCGCCATGATCGCCGTGCGAATCGTTTCGAGATCGCGCATCTCTCCCACCAGAATCACATCCGGGTCTTCGCGCAGTGAATCGCGCAGGGCATCGGCAAAGGAGTGAACATCCGTGTGCAGTTCTCGTTGTGTCACCAGCGAATGAATATTTTCGTGAGTAAACTCCACCGGATCTTCAATGGTGATAATATGATCCGACCGTTCGCGATTGATCCGGTCGATCAGTGCCGCCAGTGTTGTGGTTTTTCCCGAACCGGTGGCTCCGGTCACTAAAACCAATCCATCGCGCAGTTCGCCAAATGCGGCAATTGACGTGGGCAAGCCCAGTGCTTCAAGCGTCAGTTTGAGACTGGGAAGTCTTCGCAGAACCGCAGAAAGACAGCTTCGCTGGTAGAAAATGTTCACACGAAAGCGAATCCCATCGATATAGGAGTAGGCGATATCAACGGAAAGATTCTCCTTGAGCCACGCTTTCTGTTTTTCCGACAGCATGGGCAGAAGAATGTCGTGCAGATCCTTGTCCGTGAACCGAGGCATATTGATTTTCTCAAACGAACCGTGTACGCGCACCATGGCGGGAGAGTTTACGGCCAGGTGAATATCAGAACCGTCCAGTTCAACCATGCGCCCCAGCAGTTCGTTGATATGAGTCGGGATTTCAGTAAGTGGTTCACTCATCGGATTTTCCTCGTCTCTTACCTTTTTTAACGGGAACCTGTATGTCCGGGAAATCCATTTTCTCCAAGATTCGTTCTGCGCCATCGGTGGCGAACGGGTGTTCGGAGTTTTGTTTCAACCACGCGCCATTGATCGCACCACTTAACTCGGGAGATTCAATAATGTGCGGGCGAATGAGAAATACGATCTCTTTTCGCTCTTTTTTGATTTTCTGTGAACTGAACAGATACTTGAGCACCGGAATCGACCCAAGAACGGGAACTTTCCGTTCCGTGCGAACATCCTGCTCTTCCACAAGACCGCCAAGCGCAACAGCTTGCCCATCAGCGGCGGCGACGATTCCCTGAATCGAAGTCTTGCGAAGTACATCGCTTTTTCCCATTAGTATATTTCCACCATAGCCATAGGGAATTTCCGGCCCACCTCCCAAAAGAACCGTGGAAATTTCCGCACCGATTTTCATAGTCACGGTTTTGTCTTCATTGATCGAAGGTGAAATTTCAAGGCGAACACCCGCTTCTTCATCTTTCAGTTGCACCGAAAGAATCGTTTCCGTGATTTCACCTTTGTCATTTTTGTTTGAAGTCACGGTATACCCTTTTCGCAGTGAACTTTCAACGCCTTGAAAAATCTTTGCCGAAGCGTTATTGGCGCAGAACATCACCGGCGAACCGACCTTTTTCACGCGATCATCCTGTTCAAACATTTCCATCTGAATCGAAAATCCGTCGCCGAGAATCGCCGTTTTTAAGGTTGAACTGAGTAGATTCCCCTGGTTGAGAAGAGATATTCCATCCAGTTTTCCGCCCTTTGGCGCAATCTGCATATCCACAAATGATTCAAATCCATCGCCAAGAGTCACTTCCAAAATTTTCATTTCCAAAAGAACCTGCCGCGTCGGCGTGTCCAGTCCGGTGATCAGTTTTCCCAGATCGTTGATCAGCGATGTGTCCACCGAACGAATCAGCACCGAATTATCCCGCAGAGAAACGGTCATAAATGCCTGTGCTTTCCCCAGTCGCATCGACATAAGCGAATCGCGATTCACCGTTCCAATCGTGTTGATCAACCGCTGAATATCCTGCGCACTGGCAGAAACGCCGCCCATATCGGTGAACTCTTTGCTGGTAATGTGTTGTGCGTTCTGTTTGTTCGATGTCTCTGCTGTTTTAGAATCGTCAGATTTTTCACCAATTGTAGGGTAGCCATCACTGCCGATATGGTTGAAACTCTCCATCGTTCCCGGCGGAAGGTAGAGAATCCGATCGCCGTAGAGTGACACCACAATTTCCGCGATGGAAAGCGACGACGCGTAACGAAGCGGGAACCCGCGCACCGTTTCGGTTCGGCTGAATGCAATACCGCGACTGTACTCATCGGTTTTCATCACTCGAATCACCGGCCCATCTTCAGAATACCAAAGGCCGTAATTTTTGCAAAGTACATCCAGCGCCTGTTTTGGCGTGACCTGTTCGAGGTAGAGCGTTACTTTCAGATCTTTAATCGACGGCGAAACGATGATGTTTTTGTTCGTCTGAAGGGTGAACACCTTGAACACATCGGACAGTGGCGATTCGCGAAAATCAAAGGTCCTGATTGTCGAAGCCACGGCCAACTGCACGAAAAACACCGCTAAAAGAACTGCTTTCCCCAAGGGAAACTTTATACGCATTATTTCCTCATTACTGTTGTTAAAACATACTTCCGTTGATCACAGAACCATCATCCAACTGAATTATCAACCTGTTGTGAAATATTCTGACAACTTTAAACCACGCAGGCCCGGCGAGATCTTCACCTCGCGGAAGAATCACCTTGTCTCCTACGCGCAAGACGGTATTTCCCACTTTTTCGATCGTCGCCGTGGCGACCCGTTCGCCATTTACCTGCATAACGCCGGTAACAACGATACTTGGTGGAGATTTCCACTGCATCGCCCCAGAACCGACACTGTTCGGTGATTCCAAAGAATTTGCCACCGCTTTCCCGATAAAAGGATTGCGTCGTGCCAGTGATTCACCGGGAACCACAAACAGAACCGATAGGGCAATCAACATGCACAGATCCGATTTCATCGCGCGTCCGTTTCACACAGTTCACAGTAATCAACCACAAACCGGTACTCTTTTCCGCAGGTAATGAGCACCTCTTTTTGGCCTTTCTTGAGAAATTTCATTTCCAGTTGCAGCTGCCCAAATCCGTTGTGATAGTAGAGATCCATATAGAGCTCTTTCAACCGATCCATAATTTCATCGTGACTGCATGCGTGACTTGTTTTTGTGTTTTCCATAGCAACATCCTTTAGTTAAAAAATGAGAGAACAATCAAAGAGGATCATGCCGGTTTGAACAAACTCATCGCCGGGCTTTTTTACAATATTCATCTCCGCCACCGCCAGAACATGACGACGAGTCGTCAGTTTTTGATAGAAATCAACCATGTCAAGGTAGTCGCCTTCAGCGCGAAGCTTGTACTGCGTCAAACCAAGTGAACTTTTTGATTTTGAAAGAAATACACTCTTTTGAACTGCCGGTTCTGTACCTTTAGGATCCGCGACGCTTGGAGCCGCACTGTCGGGCACAAACTCCAGCAGAGAAACGCCGTGCTCGCTTGCCATTTCGGTAATTTTCAAAACGGTCTCTTCAACAGAAGAACGATCCACCACGCGCTCCAAAACCAGTGAATCATAGGGCGGCTGAATCGAGTCTAACACGCGCTCCGATTCGGCAATCTGTTTTTTGAATCGTTTAAGATCGCGCTCTTCATTTTCCAGTTTTTTCATCATCTCATTGACTTCTGTAACTACGGTATTGCTCTTTTTCACTAAGTCTGCAATCTCTTTCGTAAGAGGATCATACACTTTCTTGGTGAACGTAAAAACGCCGATCACCCCAAGAAGTACCACCAAGAGAATTTGTTCATTGCGGGACATCTTCTTTTTCATCGGTCTTCGACTCCTTTCATCTGCACCGTAAGGGAAAACTGGAACCACGATTCCGAATCAGTGGTTCGCTGTTCCTGATCGGCTCCACTTGTTTTTGTCACGCCGGTAAGTTTGTTGAGGGAGATATTGAATTTTGATATTTCGCGGATCGAAATCGCTTTGCCGGTTATTTTCCATTTTCCATCTCCGTTCTGTTCCAGAGACAACAGTTCTATGGAAGGCGGCGTTATGCTCGTAATCCCATCGAGAATAGCTAATTCGTTCCGGCTGAATTGGGCAAAGTGAGTGGTAATGAGTTGTCGATTATCCTCGATGTCACGAACCTGCTTTTGCAGATCACGCGATCGTTTTTGAAATGATTCCAGATCGTCGATGCGGGTTTGCACTTCCGTGCGCTGCTGTTCGCGCTTTTCAAATCCCTTGGCCAAATTCTGTTTTTTCCCTAAGGTGATAAAAAACGTGCCAAATACCGCAATGAGAATGAGAATAAAAAAGACCATCGGCACGGCGTGTACATTTGCTTTGATCGCGCTCACCAATGATC
>DYSA01000530.1 GCA_020726425.1 Fibrobacter succinogenes
ATATCAATCACTTACAAAACAAAAGGTTTTTTCGTGGTACCTGAGTAGTAACGAATTATCGATTCAAGGAAAACCATAACTTTTATTGCAAAAAATGCTATTCAATTACACAATTAAATTACACAATTAAATCGAGGTCTTTAATGATCAGATTAGTGAGTAGTATCAACAATCTAGGGGGTTTGTATGAAAAAAGTAGCAGGTATCATCGGAGCCTTGGCTCTCTGTGCAATGGCTCAAGATGGATTCTATGGATCATTTATGGTGGGGCAGAAAATTGTCAACATGGATCCGTTGAATACAACGTTGAAAGAAAAGTATGCAGATCAAGGGTTTTCGGATTTTACAAAAAATTACTGGACCTTTGGCGGTGAAGGGCACATGATTATCGCGCGACATTTTGTGCTTGGAGGAAAAGGAGTTGGCTACTGGAACACGCGAAAGCTCACTCGTGGTGGAGAAGAACAAGGCGAAATTAAAATGACATCGGCATTGGGTCTGGGAACATTCGGATATGCGCTTATCGCTGGCGATAAAGAGCGAATTCGGATCATCCCTCAGGTTGGTGTCGGTGCAAGTACCTTGATGATTCAAAGAAAAGAGTATCTATCCGCTGAAGATGAAGATGCCAAGAAATTTTCAACGGTTCTTGAAGACGATAGCATGTCAGTTATGCAAAAAGTGGGGCTTGCAGTCGATGCTGGTCTCGGGGTGGATTATTACCTTCCTATTATTGAGATGGTCAATATTATCCCCGGCTTAACCTTTGGGCCTCTGATCCATGGTGAAATCGGATATACAATGATTCCGGGAAATCTCAAATGGATGCGGGATGTGGATATGCTCGCAGATTTTCATCCTGATATTAAACCACAAGGTCTCTATTTTAATCTCGGAATCGGTATGGGGCTTTCAACTCCCAAGCAGGCGAAGAGAACAAAGGAGTAATCATTCACGGAAAAATGAACAAGGCAACGTATATCGTTGCCTTGTTTGATACGTTGATTTTGAACACATTACTCTTCAAAATTGTAATCTAAAAGTTCTAATTCCGAGTTTAGAAGATCTATATACTCTTTGTCGAAAACTTCTTCGCAGAAATTTCCTCGATGATCAATAAGATCCATCATTTCTGCCATTTCACGAATCTCTTTAAATTGTGGGTGCATTTTGTCTTGCGCGATTGTTCGTATTGTTTCGAACTGATATATTCCTCCACAATCTTCAGGCGGAGCCATCCGTTTTCCAGAAAGTAGCTTTACGCTTTTACCGTGTTCTGGAATAATTTTATCAAGGGATATTTCAATCGTGTGATCATCCCCGAAGTCATAGATGTACCGTATTTTGTGTTTTTCTTGAGTAAAAATCTGGAATAGTGCAGCTTGCGATTCATCTTCAGTTTCATCGAAAATATTCGTGGGCTCGCTATTCGCCGATTGGTATTCTGTTTTGCCATCATAGAATGCGTGAAGGTGGCAGTCGTCCCATTCAAAAACAATTTGTATAATATCGTGAAGATCTGCGAGTGTGGAATCGGATGCAATCGCAATTTTTCTCCAAATGGGTGAAGCTGCTCCTTTGAGCGCGAGTTTTAATTGAAATGTTTTGACTGAGCTTTTGTTCGTTGGAAAATGGAGGATTTTCGCAGGCTCATTTTTCTGAGGGAGAATTTCAATATCATCGCCATACTTTTCGTCAATTTCAAGTGAATAGAGAAGCGCCAGCAGGTCAAGTTTTGGGGGAATGAGAAATGACCGTTCTTCAGCATCGATAAACTCTTCAACTTCAATCATCTCTTCAACTGCTTCACGGCCTTCGGGGTGATCATCAAATAAACTAATGGGGTTTTCAAATCCCGCGAGCGTCAGTTCTGTGAGCAAATCTTTCAGTGTATACTCGTCTAAAAGTGAGTAGATTTTCTCTCTTCGTTGCGAATTGGTCAGCTTTTTTGTCATAATATTCTCTTTTGCCTATTACTGTTTTTGTAATTCTAAAATAGATTTGGCGCAACTCTAG
>DYSA01000531.1 GCA_020726425.1 Fibrobacter succinogenes
GCTCACCGAAAATCCTACCTAATTTTTGCGATAATGATTCTATTCCTTCTCTGGGCACCACTCCTCGTAGAATACAACATTCTTTCAGAGGTTACAGGAACTGTCGCCGAGACACTCTCGGTAATCGCCACTCTCATTTTTTTCTACCGAGTGGATATCCGTTCGAAATAAAATTCGTCGCTCATTTGTGAAAAGTTTGCTCAAAAATTCACACAGATCCATTCTTCTTCACAATTCGATTCAACAGCTCACCCATTTTTCCAATTCAAACCATCTCTTATCGTGATTACCGTTTGAAAAAGGTTCGCTGAAATTGTATTTTCAGCTGGTCATAATTGAAAAATTTTCGGAAGGATCCCCGATGAAGTACATTTCCACCCGTGGCGGTATGGAACCTCAGCAGTTTTGCGACATTCTCCTTGCAGGACTCGCACCGGATGGTGGCCTCGCAATTCCAGAATCATACCCACAGTTTTCTACGGAAGAACTGGAAAACCTGAGCAAGCTCAATTATCGCGATCTTGCTTTTACTGTAATCAGCAGATTCGTCGATGATATTCCAGCTGATGACCTTCGCGATCTGATCAACCGCACCTACACTGCCGAAACCTACTGTAATGGTCGCGATGCAGGAAAAGCCGACGAAATTACGCCAGTGGTAAAACTTGAAGATGATCTGTTCATCCAAGAACTTTCAAACGGACCAACACTTGCGTTCAAAGACATGGCAATGCAACTTCTGGGGAATCTTTTCGAATATGTGCTTGCTCAGCGCAATGAAACTGTGAATATTCTCGGAGCAACGTCCGGCGACACCGGTTCTGCGGCTGAATACGCGATGCGCGGAAAAAAAGGAATCAACGTTTTCATGCTTTCACCTGCTGGTCGCATGAGTCCATTCCAGCGCGCGCAGATGTTCTCACTTCACGATTCAAACATTCATAACATTGCTGTAAAATCTATGTTCGATGGGTGTCAGGATCTGGTTAAAGCATGTAACAAAGATGCTTCATTCAAAAATGATTACAAAATCGGTGCGGTGAACTCGATCAATTGGAGCCGAATTGTTGCTCAGGTTGTGTACTATTTCAAAGGATATTTCGGAACAGTTTCAAAAGTAGGCGAACTGGTTGATTTCTGCGTTCCATCGGGGAATTTCGGGAACGTCTGTGCGGGTCATATCGCTCGTATGATGGGTCTTCCGATTCGCAAACTCGTAGTTGCGACCAATGAAAATGACGTTCTCGACGAATTTTTCACCACCGGAGGATACTATCCTCGCAAAGACGCGGAAACATTTGCAACCTCAAGTCCTTCAATGGATATTTCAAAAGCATCGAATCTCGAACGGTTTGTGTTTGACCTCGTGGGTCGCGATGCAGCAAAACTTGCGGAAATGTGGACTGCCGTTGAATCGGGTAAAGGGTTCAAACTCGATGATGCAACATTTACAAAAATGGCTGAACAGTATGGATTCCTTTCAGCCAAAAGTTCACACGCCGATCGCCTCGATGTGATCCGTGAAGTGCATGAAAAATATGGGTTGTTTATCGACACTCACACCGCCGATGGCTACAAAGCGGCACTTCAGACCCGTGAACCGGGCGTTAAAATGGTGATCATGGAAACAGCTCTGGCTGCAAAATTCGAAGAGACAATTCAAGAAGCATTGGGAATTCTCCCGAATCGCCCCGAACACCTCAAAGGAATTGAAAACCTTCCTCAGCGTTCAACAACCATGGACGCTGATGCGGTGACGCTCAAAAAGTTCGTGATTGAAAATCTGTAAGATGTGATTCTGTGACAGGAAAAGGGTGGAATGAGAATTCCACCCTTTTGGGTTTTGCCACTAGAGTTTTACGCGACAGTAAAACGTTCAGTAAAATGTTTGATTTCATCAGCAAGAGTTGAAAGTGTTTCCGATTCTCCAGAAAGCAAATGCCCCGCTTCTGCCATCTTTCCGCTCTCTTCTGCAATCTGTCGCGTACTCGTATCTATCGACAAGGAAT
>DYSA01000532.1 GCA_020726425.1 Fibrobacter succinogenes
GAGGCTGGAGCCTCGAACGCGGCATTCCAAGCGAGGACGCTTGGAACGAGTTCGGAAATTGCTCTCTACTTTTACTGCAATTTGTTCAAACTATTATTTGAAATACTTCTCATCAAAACAATCCTTCGCATTCCGGTTATTTTGTATTTTGTCCTTGTAAAAATGTAACAAAACAGGGAGATACCATGAGATACAGTGATGCGTTTATCTACACACTTCGCGAAGATCCTACCGATGCTGAATTGATCAGCCACAAACTGATGACCCGCGCTGGAATGATTATGAAAGTAGCTTCGGGAATCTACAACTACCTTCCACTGGGACTTCGCGTGATTCGCAAGATCGAAGACATCGTTCGCGAAGAGATGGCTCGCGAAGGTGTGGCGGAACTTCTCATGCCCGGAGTTATTCCTGCGGAACTCTGGAAAGAGTCAGGTCGTTGGGACTACTATGGCGATGAACTTCTTCGCCTTAAAGATCGAAAATCAAATGAGTTCTGTCTTGGGCCAACACACGAAGAAGTTGTGGTTGATGTGGCTCGCCGTTCCGTAAAATCATATAAACAACTTCCAACGTCGCTCTATCAGTTCCAGAGCAAGTTCCGCGATGAACGCCGTCCTCGCTTTGGACTCATGCGCGGTCGCGAATTTATCATGAAAGATGCCTACTCATTCCACGCGAGCGAAGAGTGTCTCAACGATATGTACTGGCGGATGCACGCGGCGTACACTCGCGTGTTCAATCGCATGGGATTGACATTCCGTCCTGTTGAAGCGGATTCCGGGGCGATCGGTGGCGATGTGACTCATGAGTTCCACGTTCTTGCCGATTCTGGCGAAGATAAAATTATCTACTGCCCAAGCTGTGATTATGCGGCGAACGTGGAAAAAGCAAAAGCAAAACGGTCTACTGATTTTATCGCTGTTGCCGCTGATGCTCCCGCTATGGCTGAAATTGAAACCGTGGGAATCATGTCCATCGAAGATGTGTCCGCATTCCTGAAAGTTGAACCGACTCAGTGTATCAAAATGGTTGTCATGAAAATTGACGATGCAAAATTCGTTGGCTGTCTGATCCGTGGCGATCTCGAACTGAACGAAGTAAAATTGCGCAATTTCTTCCGGTCGAACACGATCGAAGCGCCGAGTGATCTTGAACTGAAAGATAACGGATTTGCCTGCGGATACATGGGCCCGATTAAACTCGAAGGCAAAATTGAATTGGTTGCTGACTATTCGATCATGGATATCGCGAATGGCGTTATTGGTGCGAACAGAGAGAACTGGCATATCACCGGATGTGTTCCCGCTCGCGACCTTGCAGAGATGACCTATGGCGACTTTGCGGTTGCCGGTGCTGGTGATTCTTGTCCGACCTGTGGCGAAACAATGTCGGATTGTCGCGGTATCGAAGTTGGTCAGGTGTTCAAACTTGGTCAGAAATACAGCGGTGCCATGAACATGACCTATCTCGATCAAAATGGAAAAACAGCCACTCCAACCATGGGGTGTTACGGAATTGGGATCACCAGAACGGCTGCTTCGGCGATTGAACAGAATCACGACGACAACGGTATTATCTGGCCACGGGAAATCGCTCCGTTCCAAGTGCATGTGATGGCTCTCGATCCAAAAGACGAGTCGGTTATGGGACTCGCCAAAGAGTTCCACGACAAGTTCGAATCACTGAAACTTGACTGCCTTCTCGACGACCGCGACGAACGTCCCGGTGTAAAATTCAAAGACGCGGATCTGATCGGTTGTCCACTTCAGGTGATCATCGGCGGGAAATCGCTCAAGAACGGTGAAATCGAAGTGAAACTTCGCCGTGCCGGTGAAAAACGGATGGTTGCCGTTGATGGCGCGTTCGAATCGATTCTGGATATCTTGAATTCGATTGGCTAACTCTGACAATTCTCTTTTATTGTGATTTGAATGGGCGAACCGATTGCGTTCGCCCATTTGCATGTAAGAACGGCTCACTGATAAAAAATCACGGCTCACTG
>DYSA01000533.1 GCA_020726425.1 Fibrobacter succinogenes
CAAACCAAACTCGATGGAACTCGGATCCCTGGGCTTTATGGACGGTTCTTGCCCATCCTAGTTTGATGCTTCCATAATTCTCGTTCACCTCAACCATACCGCCCGAATCAAGTTTGATCCGAGTCACATGCCCGTGAATACTGTCTGTACTCCCCAGAACCGTGCCTGTATCTCCGTTTACCACTCCAACGAGCGAATCATTGACCGTGAACATAACTCGGCATCCTACGGCTCCCCAGTGGCATTGGTCGGGGGTATCCGAACCAGTGAGGTCATTGCGATTGAGTTTGGGTAGTGCGAGTTCTCGGTTTACTAGCCTGGAATAGCATAGGGAATTGATTCGGTCTATGATCCCATTGCGGAAACCGATGACCGCCGTATGCTCGTACCAAGTCGGACCATGATCTGCATAAAGTCGGTCCACCATTTCGGTGATCTTCTGGGCGAAATTGTCCTTAGATGCACCGACCACATTGAATGAATCATTTGGATCAGCCCATTGTCCAGTACGAACGGCATTGAAGAACGCCAGATACGCGGGATCAGAAGTACGCATGACCTTGGTTAGCTTGAAGTTCGGACAAGCCTGTAAATCTATCAAGTCAGCGAATCCCTCACCCGAACCAACGGGTGGTAATTGTGCATTGTCGCCTGAAAACACGAACTTGGGGATGGAAAAAACTCGGTTCCCTGATTGGTTACGGGTTTTAATCAGTTTCCAAAATAGTTTACCAAATGTACGACTATCGAGCATTGAGGCTTCATCAATGATGATCATCCCACATTCCGAAATATTAGAAATGAGTTTTTCATGTTCGGTGAAAATGTAACGGTGGACTGTTCCGATTTGAGTAGAATCAATCAGATCGCCGAACTGTGACTTCATCCTAACCACAGCCGCACCCGTAGGAGCCATCGCCAGTACCTTGATGCCCGCACGGTTAAATCCCATAACTACTTGGCGTAGGACGGTGGTTTTACCTGTTCCGCCTGCACCGGTAAGCACACACGCTACTCGATTCGTTCCGAGGATTCCATTGATACCTGCATTTTGTTCATCGGTGTACTTGTGTTCGGAGGTCATGGGTGGGGGTTCCACCGACCAATTGCTCTCCATTCCTGAAATCGCCATGAATGATGCTTCACCTAAAAGCGAGTCATTCTCTCCAAGCCATCTAATCGTTCCTGAATTATCACGAACCACCGATACCGAATCGGCGAGTGTCTGGAGAATGTCAGTGGGATCCACCTTGTCCCGTTCATAACGAGCCTGTGTATTCCAATTCTCAACGAATTGGGTGAATACCTCTCGTGGAACGAAGGTGCTTCCACTTTGCTTCTGACCATAAAATTCATATGTTCCAGGGATAAGTACATCACTTAAAAACTTGATCGCACAAAGAATGGGTGATGGAGGTAAGTTTCCGGTGGCAGCGTAAATGAGGATTGAGATTCTTGATGTTCCGATGCCCTCACACTTCCGTATGTAAGTCATGGGGTTATCCCAGTCTTCAAAGCGATGAGTTTCATTCAGTATTTGAGCGTGGATACGCTTCATACTATCCTCACCGAAGGTCGCATATTTGAATAACCCGCTATCCATTATTCGACTTGCGATATGGTTCTTATTGATGGCGATTTTCTTATGAGTTAGCATGAAATTTGACAAACCCTGAATTTTCAATCCATTCATCGGTAATTTGGATGGATTTACGCAGATTGGTAGTGCTTCAAATTTTTGCAAATCAAATTTCATACTTCTAATTTAACTATCCATTTAGAACCACGGAATTTAATGAAATATACAAAATCAGTTCTCGTTAGAGTCTCTTCCTCGGTATGGGGTCGCGCTCGGCGCGACTAGGGCCATCTTCGGGGTGCTTGCACCCCGAGTGGCCCGTGTTTTATAAATTAATAATTTTTTCATACTCATTATTTCGCATTTTCATACTCATTATTTCGCATTTTCATATTCATTATTTCGCATTTTCATATTCATTATTT
>DYSA01000534.1 GCA_020726425.1 Fibrobacter succinogenes
GAATTTGTATGCATGTGGATGATCTTTTTCAGAAATCACTTGAGCCAAAATTTTGTTCAATCGATCTTAGAAACATGCCGTATCGTCACTACCATCCGGCGGCGATTCGATCATTTCTCTTTTGAATAGAAACACATCAAGGATCAAGGTTTTGTAAATTCTAATCGGGATCAACCAAGGTATCCTACTCACGTCTCAGTAACTATGCCGTCGATACAACGATCTTTCCCGAAGCGATCTCGCTGAAATACGACACGGCGATTCTCAACGGATTTACCGAGCTCGTGTTTGTTGACAGCGTTGGGATCGTTCGGTGTATCGACAATCGCGGACGCTGGCCGATTCAGAATGATCTTGACAGTGCGATCATTGGCGGAAAAACCGTACGAAATCAACAGGGAGGTTTCAGATGATTCGTGAAGTTGTATTGCTCTTGCTCTGGTTCACTCGGTGATGGCTGCCGGATTCGCCAATTTCTATGGCGGAATATCATGGCCGGAAACCTTGCAATCGCGGAATCGTGCACATGAAAGAATCATGGGGACAGCCGGTTTCGAAGTAGGAAAACAGTTTGCTTCAGTGGTAGCACTTGGGGGATTATTCGAATATTCCGGCAAGGGAAAATGACCGAAAACGATTGATGAGGTTTTCATTGATTCAAACTGATCTACTGAAATAATTCGAGAAACTCTTTCGGTGAAAAGACTGATCTATTCTACAGGTTTGAGTCTACGAATCAGCCCATTCCCCGATTGGAAAATCCGCCCGGAAACCCGTGCCGCCGCACTTCCTTCGTTGATGGTTCTGATAAATGACGGAGACACAATGCTGTTTAGCAACGTGCTTCCTCAGTCCGGAGTCTATGGCGGAATGCTCTATGATTTTCAGGGTGATGTGGCAATGGTGATTTCCCCGGAAGTTGCTATTACTGTGGGCGGTGGCTATCGCTTCGGATCGGTGAGAAAGCAAGTGGAAAGTGACAATGAAACGTACAACGAAACGTATAACGAACCTGCACGCCTCTATCGCCAATCTCTCGAAGGAGCCATTATTCGGTCGGGAATTATGGTGAAATGATAAACAGAGCAAATCGTCTAATTCGATTCCCAACGTACCGATCCCCCATTGCCAATTTGGCAACACTATCTATCGGTTTGCTGCGATATTTTCCTCCTCAAGGGGGTATCTTTTCAATGTCAGCGAAACGCGACACCCCTCCCGTTCCACGGTGAAATAGAGAGGAAAACAAATATTTCAAAGGAGCCATCAATGGCAGCAAAATCCTACCTGTTCACTCTTACTACAGCGGTTTTCGTGATTTCAAGTTGTAGTAAAGAAGATTCAATTGTTGGATCTAAAACCACTCCCACTCCTCAGACCGGAGGATTGCTCAACCCACACAGCACCATGGCCAATGCTCCCGTTACAGAAAAAGAACTCTCCCAGTTCACCATTCAGGCGACCCAGCTGATCTCTTTAAATCAATATGGATCGGGCAATCAACGGGCAGTACAATCAATGACCGAGATTGATACGATTCCCGGTGACAGTTGTGGCTTTTCAATTTTTCATTCGCAATTCAGCGGTGATGAAGAAAAATCCACCGGATCGGGCACAATGAATCTTGCACTGTTTGATTATTCCAATGATAACCAGATCTTTTTCGGAGGTGCAATTAAAGTATCAGCAGTGATGTCTGAATCAAAAACGGAAATAATAGCGAAAGGAACAACGCCCTTTACCGTGGCCTATGCAGGTACAATTATCTACAACGTTGCAATGAATTTCGAAAAGAGCATGACTGTTTTTCCCGTTCCCACAGGATCGATACAGCTGATCAGTGGCGGAAAAACGTTCGAACTCCTCGACTCAGTGGCAATAAAAATTATGATTACCCATTTAAAGCAGTAGCAAGGTTCCGGTGATCCGAAGAGACCAAAAATAACTGGCCTCAAGCCCAAAGCTTCAAGTAAAAAGGGAAAACGGATTTTCAACT
>DYSA01000535.1 GCA_020726425.1 Fibrobacter succinogenes
TTGGTGTAAATCAACACTGGTCGAGGCTATGGTTTTCATTTCCGGAATTTAGGTAGAACTTATCGGTTTGAATCAAAAACTGCCACGCAGGAATGACCCGAACGGTTCCGGTTTCGCCGACAATTGTTTCTGATTCACTGCGAGTGACAACGATACTTTCCTGCTGATCGCACTCTGGCATCGCCTCAAACAATGCTTGTAGTTCCCGTTTACGAGTTTTCGGATCGGCTAGTGTTTCGCACACCTGAACCAGTTTTTTTTCAGCAGTGATAAAATCAACCTCTTTACCGGAAACGGTACGATAGTAAAAAATTGCGGTACCCGTCCGGCGAAGTGCACAGAAAACGAGGTTTTCCAGAATATGTCCGCTGTTGATCAGAATCGCCGAAGAGATTGACCGAATCATCGCGTGGTCAACCATGTACACCTTTTTAGGATTTGCATTGCTCCTCGAAAATGACGCGTCAAACAACCGCACAGAAAAAAGGAAATAGCTGTCTTCGAGCCACTCGACATATTGACCAACAGTCGGTTTCTGAATTTTATGGCCAAGACCTTTCAGAAATCCATAGAGACTGTTGAGCGTGTAGAACGATCCCGCGTTGTCGATCAGCTGATGAGCCAGATCTTTTAGTGCTTTCGGATGTGCAATATCATGGCGGTCAATGAGATCGCGATAGAGAATAGACTGAAAATACTCCTGATGGAGTTTAATTCTCACCCCATCTGAACAGTGTCCTGCTTCGGGGAAACCACCGGTTTTCCAGTATCGTTCAAACTGGTTTTGAATTTCAAGTCGCCGTTTTGTCGTGAGCGGGAGTGCGCCATCAATCCCATCAGATGTAAGATATTCGATAAACGAGAAAGGAAAAAGTTCCCACGAGAGCGATCGTCCGCGCATCTGTGTGGCGATCTCCTGTGAAAGCATCTGTGCTGATGATCCGGTGATGTAGACCTGACACTGCTCTGTTCGCATAAGTCGTTCTACAAACAACTCCCACTGCGGTACAATTTGAATCTCGTCAAAAAAGAAATAGACTATCTCGGCTGACTTTTTTTGGGGAAAAAGGGAGTAGTACACTTCGGGAATGAGTGCAAGATCAATCTTGTGAAGTCGGTCATCAAAAAAGTTTATGAGAACAATATTCTCTCGCGAAGTACCACTTGACAGAAGACGCTCTATCTGCTGTTGCATAAATACAGACTTCCCGCATCGCCGTACACCGATACAGATTGATGCCTTCCCCGGAATGGTCTCTATCTGAACGGTTCGTTTCGTACCGATGAAGTGTTTCTTTTCCTGATTATCAAGAATTATTTCCTGAAGATTTTCTTTCACTTTCATTGGAAACCCCCACTATACTTTGCACTATTGGATTTATTTCTACCTAATATAGTACTAAAAAGGATTTATTTCAGTCCGATTATTTGATTTTTCGGATTAAATTACTTCTGGTATCTCCGATAAACAAATCCCGATTGCCCAGTTAGAGCAGGTCGTGATAACTTCGTGTTGACCACCCTCTCTTTTTTGCTACATTACAGATAAGAAGTAGTTATTAAGGGAGCGAAATATGGATTCAAAACATCATATTCAATTTCAAAAAGGCTTATCTCTACCGGATTTTCTATCACGATTTGGGACTCGTGAACAGTGTGAAATGCATTTAGAGCTGAAGAAATGGCCCTATGGTTTCCTCTGTGGGAAATGTGGTTGCAAAGAGTCTTCCACTTTTAACAAGGTCAATCATACCGTTTTTGAGTGTTCTCACTGCCACCATCAAACATCGTTAATCGTTGGAACGCTCTTTGAGCGCACCCATTTGCCACTAACTATATGGTATTTGGCTATTTATTTCATAAGCGAAGCAAAAACAAGCATTTCAGCTTTGGATCTACATCGAAAATTAGGCGTGAATCATAAAACTGCATGGCTTTTACATCAGAAAATCATGCATTCGATGGTTGCAGAAGAGCGAAAACAGCCTATTT
>DYSA01000536.1 GCA_020726425.1 Fibrobacter succinogenes
GAATTATCTATTCTGTGGTAATTTTATCTATTGCCAGAAATGATCTGTGCCTGTTCGATCATGCGTATCGCTTCGGCGCGGTATCCTTCGCGATCTTCGCCACGACTGTTGCGCGCCATGGTGAGAACTTTCTCCCATGATAGATCGCCGGCAAATTTTGATCCCCGCAAAAGCATTCCAAATCCCGCCATTGATGTTGCCCAGTTCATGTCCGATCCACCGGACATTTCATCGGTGAGAACTTTTTCGATCAATTTGCTCGTATCGCTTTCGGGGGCCTTGTAACGGAATTTCACTGTGAGAAGATCGTTTGATCCGGTCATTTCAGTTTTGTTCTGATATTTCAGGGGATCCACAGTGGGAAGAGTATCCCGTTCCGCACCAACGGGAACAATTTCATAGAGTGCCGTAACTGTATGACCCGCACCGAGTTCTCCCGCATCCTTGGTGTCGTCGTTGAAATCTTCATTGTTGAGTTTGCGATTTTCATACCCGATCAGACGATATGAAGCTACTTTTTTCGGATTAAATTCAACCTGAAGTTTTACATCCTTGGCGATCGTGAACATGGTGGCACCCATTTCGGTGACCAGAACTTTTTTCGCTTCGAGAAGGTTGTCGATGTACGCGTAGTTGCCATTTCCTTTGTTTGAAAGTTGTTCCATGCGAGCATCGGAATAGTTACCGGAACCAAACCCAAGAACGGTGAGGAATATCTTTTCATCCCGTTTCGATTCAATCAGCCGAACGAGTTCGCTTTCGCTTGAAACTCCCACGTTGAAATCACCATCCGTAGCGAGAATTACGCGGTTGTTTCCTTCGTGAATGAAATTCTCTTTTGCCACTTTATAGGCCATCTCAATTCCCGCTCCGCCGGCAGTGGATCCGCCCGCATTGAGTCGTTCAAGTGCCTCGAGAATCTTCTCTTTTTGTGAAGCTGGTGTCGAAGGAAGTACCACACCTGCCGCGCCGGCATACACAACCATGGCGATTCGATCGGTGGGGCGCATCTGATCAACGAGGAGGGCCAGCGACTGTTTAAGAAGGGGGAGTTTGTTCGGTTCACTCATTGATCCGGAGACATCAAGAAGGAACACAAGATTTGTGGGAGCTGCCTTTGATAGGTCGATCTTTTTCCCCTGAAGACCTATGTGTACCAGTTTGTGTGTTGTATTCCACGGGCATGGGGAAAGTTGCGTAGTAATTGAAAACGGTTTATCGCCTGTTGGTTGTGGATAGTTGTAGCTGAAATAGTTGATAAACTCTTCGATGCGAACGGCATCAACTGGTGGTTTCCGGTTTGACTGCATGAGGAATCGGCGGGCGTTGCTAAACGAAGCGCCATCCACATCGATTGAGAAGGTTGAAAGGGGATCGTTGGAAACCCGCTTGAACTCATTCTCCGTGATTGTGTTGTACTCTTCGGTATTAAACTCTTTAGGAGCAGAAGGTGCAACGCTTTGATCTAATTCTAATGACTCCATTTGCCGTTGAAGGCGCTCAATATTTCCAGTTGCTTTGACGCTTTTAGAAATCCCACCATCATTACTTGAACCAATGATTATTGGAGTTGGATTGTCCATATATCCAGCTACTTGGGCATTGGGAAAAGATACTGAATTTGCAGAGTATGCATCTTTTTTTGAGTCTGTTGTCGAGATCTGGGCCAGTATCTCTTTTCTCTTTAACTCTTGTTCTGATTCTGTCATTTCGCGACCCTGTCGACCTTGAACTGCCACTTCTTGAACTGGTTCTGGTGAAGTAATCACTGGTTTTTTCTTACACCCAACGCTCATGAGCACAATCGTCGACGTAATTAGTAGTGTCATCGGTTTCATCGGTTCCTCCTTAGGAATGATTGTGGGGAATCCCCCTGTTCTGAATCTTTGACAGGAGAAGTGTTGGGAAAGTTCCCGAAAAATCTAACTTTTTTGAAAGATAGATAATTGGAGTCTTGATGATGCTTGAAAGTGCTATGAATAATGAAAAT
>DYSA01000537.1 GCA_020726425.1 Fibrobacter succinogenes
GAGACTCAACAATCAAGCGTTCCCACTGTTTCACTAAATCGATATTACCTTTTGCAAGTTTTTCAATAATTCGAAAATATTCAGAGATCATTTCTTCACTTGCCCAAGCTTCACATTTTCCAGAAAACCAAAGTTGAAGTACTTCATAGGGAGCACCTTTCCAAAAGATTCCAGAGATTAGAACATTCGTGTCAATAACAACGGGAACATTATTCACCACGAACCTCTTTGATCAAATCGGCAACTGACGACTGATCCAATCCTGCAGATTCGGCAAAAGATCGACTGACTGAACTGAGTCGTTCAAAGTGAGAAACACGATCTTCGGAAACCGGTTTGAGAATAATATTTTCACCGTCGGTCATCACAAAAAGCTCTGTACCGCCGAGAATATTGAGAGCTTTTCTAATTTCATCCGGAATGGTAAATTCCCCGAGCGACGAAACTTTTGAAATTGCAACTGCTGTCATAGTGGTCTCCTGTTTGAGATTTTTCTATCCACAGTAATATACAATCAAATGAATTGTTGAACAGATTGTCATCAAAAAAGCCCTAGAACTTCCGTCCGAGGGCTTTTTTGTTTTCATGAAAGCGAACGACTATTTCACTTCAACAATGAAGTAGTTCTTTTTCCCCTTCTGAAGCAACAGATATTTCCCATTGAGAAGCATATCCGCTGTAACCACCGCATTTTCATCGGTGATCTTAACCTTGTTCACCGCAAGAGCATTTCCTTTGATTCCCCGACGGAAATCGCCGTTGGAACTAAAGATCCCCGCGTTGATCGAACACTCCATCATCGAAAGTCCCGATTCAACCTGATCCTTGGTCACGGTGGAGTGAGGAACCCCTTCGAACACATCGAGGAAATCTTTCTCTGACAGTTCGCGAAGTGAATCAGTTGTCGAATTACCAAAGAGAATCTGCGAAGTTTTCTTTGCTGACTCAAGCGCTTCCGCCGAGTGAACCAGCGCAGTCACTTCATCGGCGAGACGGTTCTGCATTGCCCGAAGATGCGGCGCTTCGGCGTGCTCTTTTTCAAGCGCTTCAACTTCCTCTTTAGACAAAAGGGTAAACACGCGAAGATATTTGCCCGCCACTTCATCTTCCACATTGAGCCAGAACTGGTAGAACTTATACGGCGAAGTGAGATTCGGATCGAGCCAGAGTTTCTGTCCCGAAGCGGATTTCCCGAACTTGGTTCCGTCGGCGCGAGTCACCAGCGGAGCGGTAATCGCGTGCGATTCATTGCCAGAGATACGGCGAATCAGCTCGGTTCCCGCGGTGATATTTCCCCACTGATCCGATCCACCGAACTGAACCTGACACCCTTTGTTCTGGTTGAGGTAGTGGAAATCGTACCCCTGAAGAAGCTGATACGAAAACTCGGTGAACGAGATTCCCGATTCCATGCGGCTTTTCACCGAGTCTTTAGACATCATGTAGCTGATTGTCAGGTGTTTACCGATATCGCGAAGGAAATCGAGGAATTTCATTTCGCCGAACCAGTCGTGATTGTTCACGATCTCTGCTGAGTTTGCACCGCAGTCAAAGTCGAGGAATTTCGCCAGCTGTTTTTTGATACACTCGAGATTGTGCTGAACATCTTCTTTGGAAAGTAGGTTGCGCTCTTCGGATTTTCCCGAAGGATCGCCAACAACGCCAGTCGCGCCGCCAACCAGAGCGATCGGTTTGTGTCCCGCCCGCTGAAACTGCACCATGAGCATGATCGCCGCGAGGTTCCCCACCTGAAGTGACGACGCTGTTGGGTCAAATCCGCAGTAGCCGGTCACCGATCCCGATGAAAGTTTCTCTTCCGCGCCGGGAGTTGACTGGTGAAGCATGCCGCGCCATTTCAGTTCTTCGATAAAATTCATTTCAGATCCTTTTTTATATCGATGGGCTTGTGCCCGTCGTTGGTATAAACCGCCTCTTCGAGGCTCTATTCAGTTTCATTCTGTAGGGATGCCCCTTGTGGGTATCCGTTTT
>DYSA01000538.1 GCA_020726425.1 Fibrobacter succinogenes
GAGCCTCGGAACGAGTTGAGGGGATATCAATCACTTACAAAACAAAGGGGTTTTCGTGGTACCTGAGTAGTAACGATTTTGTTTCACCTGCAGAATTCGAAGAAGCATATTTTGAGAAAAATCGGGCTGCTTAAATTGTCCGTGAAAGCGACTGTGTGTAACAGGGCTGGAGCCCTGTTACGAGATCGAATTTGTACACGACATTTCCCCTTCCCACTAAAAACCCACCAAAACCTATCTTACACGCGAAGAGTTTCTCCACTGGAGATTTCGGAATTTCTGGTTTTCACAAGATGAAAACTAATCATTCAGGAACAAATTCTGTCCGTTCCTGAACCGTAAATCCGTAATTTCTTTCGCCGGAGTTCTCAATGAATCCTGAAAATCCTTCCGTTCCCCATAGTGACAATCAGCCTTCAGAAACACCAACCTACACTCGTCGTGTTCGCTATCGCGGGACCCATCCACGCAAATTCCAAGAGAAATACAAAGAACTCAATCCCGAAGAGCATCAGGAAGCGGTGGCTCACGTGATCTCGCGCGGACAAACTCCGGCGGGTATGCACATTCCGATCTGCGTACCGGAGATTCTCGAAGCACTTCAGCTGAAACCAGGGATGATCGGTCTCGATGCGACACTGGGCTACGGCGGCCACACGAGAAAACTGGTTGATCAGATTTTGCCCAACGGCCATCTCACTTCGCTGGATGTGGATCCGATCGAACTTCCCAAAACCGAAGCTCGCCTTCGCGCGGAAGGGTACAGCGAAGAGAATCTCACAATTCGGCGGATGAATTTCGCTGCCCTCTCTGGGCTGGTCTACGAAGTTCCGCAGGGATTCGATTTTATCCTCGCTGATTTGGGCGTTTCTTCGATGCAACTCGACACACCTTCGCGGGGATTTTCGTACAAATTTCAAGCACCGCTGGATCTGCGACTCAATCCCCAAAAAGGTGTTTCGGCGGCGCAGTTTTTGATGAAAGTGAAACAGGACGATCTGGCGGAGATTCTCTTTGAGTACAGCGATGAACCACAATCGCTCAAGATCGCCGAGTCAATCTGCGCCAGTCGCGCTCACTGCGCTACGACTAAAGGTCTGGCCGAAGTGATCAAGCAGCGGTTCCCGAAAGTGGAAGAGGCCGAACTTCGGAAAACATATCAGCGAGTGTTTCAAGCACTTCGCATCGAAGTAAATCAGGAGTTCTCCGTGCTCGATCAATTCTTGGCGCACCTTCCCGCAGCGTTGGCTCCGGGTGGACGAGTGGCGATTTTGACGTTCCACTCCGGCGAAGATCGTCGAGTAAAACACGCATTTCAGGAAGGATTCCGCAGTGGAATCTACGAAAGCTGGTCGAAAGATCCGGTGCGACCTTCGTTTGAAGAACAGCGCGTGAATCCTCGGTCGACCTGCGCGAAATTGCGTTTCGCGGTGAAATCTTCAACGGTAATAGATTGATTCAATGCGGTTAAAATCAATACCGCACGGAATCTGAGAATATGAATCGCAGAAATTGATTTCCCTGACGTTACTACTTGAATCGTGAGTGTTCTATATTTGCTACGGCGATAGATCATTGGGATAGGATAATTGCACGCTATGGCGAAAAATCAAGTAACAGAATCGTTCAACAGCGCGGGAAATCCACTTCTCAAAGACCGACACATTTGGGGATTTGGCTTTGGCAACTTCGGATACGGTGCGCTTTTTCAGATCATTGCGTACTACTTTGTTTTTTACGGAACCGCTGTGCTGGGCTTATCGGGAACAATGGTTGGTCTGATCGTGGGAATCAGTGTGTTCTGGGATGCTATTTCAGATCCGATTATGGGATATCTCTCTGATTTCACGGTAAACAAGCGGTTTGGACGACGCCACCTCTACTTGTGGATCGGCTGTCTGACCATGGTAATTTCGAACCTGGTACTGTGGAATCTCTCCAGTGATCTCCCTCAATGGCAACTGGCGATAATCCTTGCGATTACACTG
>DYSA01000051.1 GCA_020726425.1 Fibrobacter succinogenes
CACGGCTCACTGATAAAAAATCACGGCTCACTGATAAAAAATCACGGCTCACTGATAAAAAATCACGGCTCACTGATAAAAAATCACGGCTCACTGAAAGATATACACGGTTAACCGTCAGATGGTACCGGTAGCTGTTTCAATCTTCCCGATCACCGTTTCAATCTTCCTGATCACCATTTTTGCCTTGCGGATCATTCATTTGAAAGATGATCCGTGGGAAACTATATTTCTTCACTATATCTGCTTGTTTTCAACGGAGAAATCTCATGAGTACCGTATTAATCGATCAGTCTACTCTTCTTTTTGATTACCAGTCCATACTCTCATTTCGAGAAAACGCAATAATAATTGTTCCGTTCATGGTTTTGGAAGAACTTCGCGCTCGTCCGCCAAAATCTGCCTATGCGCGAAGAAATTGCGATGAACTCATGGGTGTAGTGGGCGAGTTGTCCCGCACCGGCGATCTGTTTCGCGGTGTCAAGACTCCTCGTGGTGCCACGCTGAAACTTCACCGGCCCAGCAAAGAGTCTCTCGAAGATGCTCGCCGGAAAATTGGTTCTGACGAATTGGATTCACACCTTTTCGCCACGGCTTTTGATCTCAAAGAACAGCACGATTTGGTGATCGTCACTCGCGATGCCGTTGTTCAAGCAAAGGCAGCTATTTTGAAAATTGCCGTGGAGTACTACCGCAAACCTTCGTTCAAGGCGGAAGAACTCTACCCCGGATATACAACTCATGTGATTTCTCACGAATCGGTGGAATTGATCCGCGTGCGCAAAGCGGTTCCCACAGATCAGATTCTCATTCCCAACGAATACCTTCGCGTGGTGTCTGACTTCGACGAACAGCTCACCGCATACTGCCGGTACGATGCTCACTCGGGAAAACTCGTCCCGCTGACCAGCGCTTCGGCGGAGATTCCCCGCTGGGTGACTCCGCGAAATATCGAACAGACCTTGGCTCTCGATGCACTTCTCGATGACAATATCAAACTGGTAACGCTGATCGGAAAAGCGGGAACCGGGAAAACGCTTCTCGCAATCGCTGCGGGACTGTACAAAACAATTGACGAGAATCGGTATGATCGCATTCTCGTTTCACGACCTACGCTTCCCATGGGGCAGGATATCGGATTTCTTCCGGGAACCGTGGAAGATAAACTGATGCCGTGGATGTATCCGATCGCGGACAATGTCGATCTGATCCTTCGCAGCCGCAAATCTGTGCGGAGTCGTGTTCAAGGTTTTAAGGATCTTTCGGAGATGGGAGTGCTCCTTATAGAACCGTTGACCTATATTCGAGGGCGTTCAATTCACAATCAATATCTGATTGTCGATGAAGCACAGAATCTCACGGTGCATGAGATTAAAACGATTCTCACCCGCGCCGGCGAAGGAACCAAGATTATTTTGGCCGGCGATCCGTACCAGATCGACAATCCCGATGTAATTTCAACAACCAGTGGTCTCATGCAAGTTGTTGAAAAACTGCGCAATGAACCGGAATCGGCGCACATAACCTTTACTCAGGGCGAACGGTCGCGGTTGTCCGAGTTGGCGGCGGATCTTTTGTGAGAATAGGATTCCCCGATTTGAAAATTATCTATAGAACAATAGAAAGCTTAGTGTGACAGAAGAGCCTGAAATTCAAAACGAAAAACCTCACAAGCGGAAACGAAAAGTTCTCCGCTTTGTTGTTCCTGTGGCACTGATTCTTTCGGTTCCTTCGGCGTTAATTTATGGCCCTTCGCTCATTCGATTCAAAATCATTCGCGAACCGATTCTCGCTGTGGTGAACGGTAAAATCCCGGGGAAAGTAGAACTCGGCGGAATACGGTTTTCTGTTCCACTGGGGATTTTAGAACTGCGCGATCTTGACTGTATCACCAGCGATGGAATTTCTGCGCTTTCGGTAAAGCTTCTGAAAATTCGGTTGAATCCCAAAGAGTTGTTCGATAATCGCATTCATGTCACGGAGATTCGACTCACCAAGCCGCAGCTCAATCTTCAGATCGATCAATCGGGAATGGTGAATCTCGTGTCGGTCTTTGTGGATTCGCTCGCTCCGGCAGATACGACAAAACCGGCAGGGGCATATCCGCCAAATCTTCCTTTTACAATCGCAATTGACACAATTATCATTGATTCTCTTTCTGGTCGATTCGCTATGGACCAACCAAAACTTTCGGTTGATTTCGGCTCGCTCTCGGTTCACGGAAAAACGTCGTTGTTTCCCGTGCAGGCCCAATTGAAACTTGAAGGTTCCGAGATCATCTATTCCGATTCAAAAATGAAGATAGAAACGAATCAACTAAACCTTTTCTACACGGGAACAGACAGCGCCGCCGATTCGGTCGATCTCTTTTGGAAAACACCGAATGAAACGGTGGCGATTCGCGGAAAAGTTGGCGGATGGATGAACGATTCCATTGCCATTCACACAAAAGTTGAAGGCGGATTTTCTCTCGCCACGATCAAAGAACTTTCCGGTGCTGACATCGGTGATGGAACGTTTCTGGTGGATTGTCAGGTCGATGGAACCATCGGCAATCCCACGATTCACGGCTACCTCGGCTATCGCGGTCACTCTCTCGCCGGAACGGGGATCAATCTGATCGATCTTCCGGTGAATCTGACCGATCGGATCGTTTCCACACCAAAGGGAAAGCTCACTCGCAATGATGGAACGGTTGTTCACAATGTCGAATTAACCGTTGGACTGCAAGAGTATTTTCCTCATGGATTTACGAAACCGTTGGGAGATTTAAATACCCTTTGGTATCGCGGTGGTGCATCGGGCTATTCGCCCAAGATTCCCGAAACAGATCTTCCTCTCGCGGAGAACTATCTCGATGTGACTGTTGATGGGAAAGGGTGTTCGCTGGAAACGCTCGATCTAAACGGAACCATCGCATATCGCACGGTGGGTTCGCAAAATGGCCAGAGTGTTCCGCTGCGACTAAACGGTTCTGTGGCCATGAAAAATCAGAAAATTGGTTTCAATCAGGTCAATCTTTTTCTGGACAACCAGCAGGTGCTCAAGACCAAAGGTTCAGTCAATCTCAAATCGGAATCGATGGAACTGGGATTGAACTTTTCTCCCGTCAGTTTGGCGAAGATTAAACCGTTTGTGAAAGGTGGATTCCCCGTCGACGGAACCATACTTGGAACGGTTGACTTGAACGGAAAGTACGCGTCGCCGGAAGTTGCCTACAATCTCGTTGGATCTTCAATGGTTGTTCAGAATTATCCTCTGGGAGAGGTGAAAGTTCACGGTTCTGTTTCACCAAAAAGTGGTTTAGTATATTCGAAAGGAACGATTCGCGGTGCCGTGGGAAATCTCGATTTTGATTTTGGCGGCGAACTCTTTTCTCGAGGATCGTTCAGTTTGAAAAAAAATCCTCTCGCAAAACTCAGTGCCGTGGCAGATTCACTCAATCTTTTTGTGCTTTCTGATTCCGCCGTGGAAGGTTCTGCTCACGGGGCTCTTTCGTATTCCGGCTGGATCGGATCGGGGAGTGGTCACTTCTCGGCTCAGGTCGATTCGGTGAAAAATGCTCAGTTTATGATACCTAAAATTGTCATGGAAACAGAGATTTTGGATTCATTGATCACGGTGCAAAATCTCGCCGTGAATCTCTACGATTCGGTGAATATCTCCGCCGCAGGAACCTATCATCTCAGTGGACTCTACGATTTCACCCTTGATGCCGATACCATCGAACCACGGTATTTTGTTCCTTCGATTCCCGAAGATCCGAAAATTCTGCTTGTGGCAAACGGAACCGCCAAGGGATCGATCAAAAATCCCGCTGCGGATATCTCTCTGGTTATTCCCAATCTCGTGTGGAATGAAATTTCGATCGGAACACAGAATGTTCGTGCTATTCTCGCGAATAATCAGGTGGATCTGTCGGGGAGTGGTATCGCCGATCTATCGGGATTCTACGAACTCAAATCTACGAACTTCTATCTCGAATCTACGGTGAATCGGTTCTTTCTCGACCCATATTTTTCGGCTTTCGGTCAGAAATCACTCATGGGATCCCTCGATGGCAAAATCATTGCCAAAGGAAATGCAAAAGGTCTGGACACGGCTATCGTGACCATTCCTTCGTTGACGATCAAAAAAGATTCCATGGATTTGGTCGATGGTGAAGCTGCGACCATTTCGTATGGCAAAAATGGACTCGTGATCGACACGCTATCGGTGAAATTAATGAACCACGGATTTGCCACAATCTCCGGAACCATGACGCCGGATCAGACCATGGATTTTTCGTTTCGAGGGAACGCACCGTTGGCGATCGCTGAACAGTTTACTGAATCGATCGAACGCGTACACGGAGATATCACGCTCAGTGGGTCGGTGAAAGGAACACCAAAACTTCCGCTCATCGAAGCATCGGCGAATTTCGATTCCGTCTCCATGATCCTTGCTGACTCTCAGCAAAAACTTCACGGACTCACCGGTGGGATTCTCTATCGTGGCGATCGTTTTGAGGTTGATAAACTGCGCGCAAATCTCGATGATGGATCGTTTGAAGCGGATGGAAGTATCAATCTTAAGAACAACAAAGCGGTTTCCGGCGATTTCAGAGCGAAACTGTTTAATCTGCCCATTCTGATTCCTGAAATTGCCGATATTCGTCTCGGTGGAGACTTACGGTTTGTCTCTGATTCGGTAAAACAGGGGGTGATTGGAACTCTCGATCTTCTCGAATGTTTCTATTATCAAGATATCCAACCACTTCCAAAGTTGGATTCCGCTCCCAAGAAAATGGCCGTTGATTCGCCAAAACAAGCGTCACCTATGGATAACACCGCTCTCTCGATTCGATTGATTCCTCGAAACAATATTTATGTGGAAAATAATCTTGCTACTTTCGAAATTCATCCTGAACTGACCGTCGGAGGCACGATTAGTAATCCTTTGTTAGAAGGCCGAATGGATATTGTTTCAGGTGATTTGAGCTACCTCAATCGAAAGTTCACCGTTAAAAGTGGTACCATCGAATTTATCAATCCCGATAAGAATGAACCGGATGTTCATATCGTTGCGGAAACCTCATTTTTCAATGTTATTAACGGAACGACTTGGAATATCACTCTTTCTGTTGATGGTATTGTCGGCGATGAACTCTTGTATAAGTTTGAATCATCCCCTGCACTTCAAGACAATGAAATTATTGCATTGATCTTAACCGGAAACCCATCTTTCACCGAAGGAATCAATTTCGATGCCACCGAATTTCTTATGAATCAGCTTTCTGCTGCAACAAAAGAACGTTTGGGCGTTGATGTTCAGGTGGATTTGAAAAACAGTTCCGTCAAAATTGGAGATCAGATTAATCGTCGAATCTTTACCGACTACGAAGTCATACAGGAAGGTTCTGAAATGAAACAGATCGCTTCAGTATTAATCAAGCTTTTCGACCAACTCAATATTCGAGGGTTTGCCGGGTCAAAAGGCGCAGCAGGCGGGGAGGTACAAATTCATGGGAAAATTCGTTAATCGCATAGCTCTTCTGTTGTGCCTTTGTTCTGCCATTTTCGCCGATACTATTGCCGTTCAATTCACCGATTCCGGTGAAAGCCGTGTGTCTAAGCTCATCTCTCGAATTATCGATACGGGTTTTGTCGATAGCGTAGAAACCGTGAATCGATTGAATGAATTGGCAGAACTGAACCTAATTAAACCAATTTCAACAGAATCGCCTGTGTTAACAGTGGTGCCAAATATCGCGGTAAGAAAAATCGATGTTTCCCGCGCATTCCCCCTTTTTCGCTCCGAAGTTGAACAGGTTATGACTTTGAGAAGTGGCGATTTTATTACCCCTGAAAAATTAGAAATTCAACGAAAAATGATTGTAGACCGGTTTTCACAGGTCGGTGTCGTTTCCCCTACGGTTACGTTTCAGCTTGATTCTATTGGAAAAACAGGTTTGGTTGATCTGAAAGTTCTGATTAGTAAGAAAAATATTCAATTGGTGAACCGGGTTATTTATCGGGGAACACCTCAGTTCGGCCCACTTGTTCATGGATGGAATTTTCGAGTGTGGCACTATACAAAGTTTTTTGTTTTTCCAACTCGCTATCAGCGTGAAGATCTTCGCGATGATGTACGAAAATTGCGAAAATTCTATCGATCGGTCGGATATGCCGATGTTGAAATCTCGACAGCTGATTCATTAGTAACTTCTACAAAAAATGGAACTCAAATCGTAACCATTGTGGTTTCCATTAACTCCGGCGTTGTCCATTCAACGAAACTTGGACATGTTTCCCCGGTGAAACGATCGACAGCGAGAGATCAGTTTGATTTGAGACACAGAGGAAACCGTTCCGTCAGTGTTATTCGAACGGGTACGACGGATTTAAATCGGAGTCTTCAGGGGTGGGGGTATGATTCCGCGAAGGTTATTGTAAAAGATACAACACTCATTCGAGCAAAAAGGTATCCTTGGGAAAATCGGGTTCATACAATATCTGTAGGCAATGTTTCCCGACTCGAGTTGGCCCATTTCACCATCGAAGGTAACGAACATATTCGCGAGAAAAAACTTCGTTCCGCCTGCGCAACTGAACGGGGACGACAAAAAAAACGGCGGTATAAAGGATCGTTTTCTCCGGTTATATTCAATGAAGATTGTAAACGAATTGCTGGAGTATATCGAAGTCTTGGGTATTTGAAAACCACCGTTGACGGATCTATTCTCTCTACAAAATCCGGTAAAATAAATGCGACAATCTCTATTGTTGAAAATGATCCCTGTCGAGTTTCTCGTGTTGTTTTTACAAATCTTCCCGAGCAGATAGTTGCAGATTCTCTCACAAAAAAGTGTCGAGTTTTAGCAGACTCTCTTCTCGATCAATCTAAAATTGAACGTGATAAGCGTGCGATTATTCAGTATATGCAAACACATGGGTTTCCTTCCGTGGAAATTACACAAACAGAAAGTGTAACTCAAGATTCGACACATTCCGAAATTATTTGGGATTTCAAAAATCTCATTACTCCAACCATTCGTTCAATCAACTGGTGGGGAAACTATTACACTCGCCAACGTCTTCTCAATCGCTCGATTCTCATTGCAGAAAAAGAGTCATTTTCTCAGCGTGAATTGAATGAATCGGTGAGAAAACTGCGATCTCTGGGACTGTTTGCCTCGGTGTCTCCAAGCCTGATTCGTTCCACTAATCAAGATTCTGTAGATATTCTCATCCGTCTCGAAGAGTTACCGCGAATTGATCTCTCGGGAGCGGTGGGGTATGAAACCGGAAATGAATTCTTTGTTCGTGGTGATTTTATCCAACACAATCTTCATGGAATGAATCGAGATTTTAATGCAAATTTTGGGGTGAGCAATACCGAACGAAAAGTGGGAATAGCTTTTACTGAACCAAATTTATTTGGGTCAAAAGTGAAAGCTGCAACCTCTCTCATTGGAACTCTTGCAATGCCAGAGAACAAACTCTACCAAACCTATATTTTTGAAAATGGTTATTCTCTCGGTTGGAATCCCTTAAATGGAATTCAACTCACCACGAAAGCATCCTATATTCTAAAAAAGAGCACAGGAGAAGCAAATGTCGTTCTTGTTAAAAATAGTGATTCAACAGTAATTTCAATTTCAAATAAATTACGACATACATTTAACATTCTTCCTTCAGTTACACTTGATGGAAGAGACTCCTTTGTTCGGCCTACAAAGGGGGGATTTCTTGAGGTTCAGAGTACTATTTCACACGGATTGAACAGTCTTTCTGATGACTATTGGGGGGTAAAAGGTGAAGCGAAACTATTCCTAACTCCTCTAAAACCGATCACATTGGGGATTCGGTTAAGCAGTGGACTTCAACGGCCTTACGGGGAAAATACGAATCCTTCAGATGAAATAATGTTCGTTTTGGGTGGTGCAACAACTATTAGAGGCTATGGCGAAAATCTATTGTTTACCGATTCTTTAGGGAACAGTAAGAGTGGTCTCGGTAAAATTAATGGATCTATTGAACTTCGCTCACAACTATTTCGCTCTATCGAAGTTCCGCTATTCGTCGATTTTGGAACACTTTCTTTCACCAAAAATTTGAATGATCTCGAGCCATTGAAATTTTCAGCAGGATCAGGTCTGAGAGTTTATTCACCAATCGGCCCAATCGGAGTTGTCTATGCGTGGAAATTTGATCCAGATTTAGATAGATTTACTCCGGGGACGTATCATTTTTCAATAGGGTATACGTTCTGATTTTTGGACAAAAAAAACGGACGCATTTGGGGAAATACGTCCGTAAACAATATACTACCGTTAATTTCTACTCTTAGCAAAATTGGGGAAGTTGCTTCAGAGTCACACGCAAGGGAGGTGTTTTTTCGATCTTTCCGGCTACTGATTGTATCGTCAGGTAGATCTCGATACTTTAGTCATTTTTATAATAAACTATATTTTGGCACAAGATCTTCCATTTCGACAAGTTGCGGATACTCTTTGCGGCAAGTATAATAGATGTCAACAGCGTGTTTCACCTGGTCGGTCTCATGAGCGGCATCAAATAGATTCATAAACATATCTTTATTACACGGATTTCTTTTCAGTGCTTCGGTGAAAAGCGCAAAGGCATCACTGTATCGTTTTTCGTAAAAATTAATCACTCCTAAACCGTTGTACACTTCTGCGAGATCACCCTGTTCATCGAGTACTTTGAAATACAGAGCAGAAGCTTCGACGAGCTTTCCGTCAAGGACAAGTGCGTCTGCTTCCGCGAGATCAGGATGGTAATATCCCTGCTGAAGAGCTCGACCACAGAAGTAGATGTTGTCACCTTCTTCGTGCAGACCCAGAGCAATATCTTCAAGTTCTTCATTGGACGGAAGCAGAGCTGCTGCCTGCAAAAGCAAGTCGCGAACTTCTTCTATGCGCCGAGTTTTTAATGCGAGGTCAAAGAGATTTGAAGCCGCATCTGCATAATCAGGCTGAAGTTCGAGTGCATGTTTGAACAATCCAAATGCATCGTACCAGTTGTCTTGTTTCCATGCAATTACACCAAGATTATTAAATGCTCGGCTGTTGCGAGGCGATCGGTCAATAATTTCGAGAAGGATCGAAGCCGATTCGGGGAGATTGTCATCCAGAATGAAATTCTCTGCACGATCATTTTCATACACAAAATCTTGGGTGGCTGCAGTGGTTAGCAACATGATTTACCTCATCAGTAAAAGCTTTTGTTGAATCGCTGTCTGACCATTCTTTACAGCCACTACATACATTCCATCGGGAAGTGTATTCAGTGAAAATTGGAATGAATCGACACGTTCTGCGGTGTACTGGTAAACGAGTCGGCCGCGAAGATCAAGAACCTGTAGCGTGGTAGGAAATTCTACCTTTGCCCCTGAAATTGCAACTACTCTAGCATTGTTATCGGTTACCGCTATAAAACGTTGAGCCTTTTTTTCGATTTTTTCAATATTTACCGCGGCGTCATTTTTGACGATAATCGAATTGACCGGTTTCGCCTTTGTATGATGGAATGTTCCACTCCACGTCGAGTCGGCGGTTTTGATTGAAATTGAGTACTCCCCGTAGAAACCGTTAAGGGTATTGACAGAGGAAAGATCGATTGTCGTATCTGTGCTCCACTCTTTTTGAAGAAGGTGAGTTACAGAGTCTGCGGCAATTTTTGGTGATTTATCAATGTTGTAAAGCCCTGACCCAATAGCACCAACTTGTGGTTTGTTCCAAATTAATCGATCCCAAAACCCCCACATCGTTATTCCCGACACCGCTGGATGTGAAAAAGCAGTGCGCAGAAATTTTGAATATTCAGAAGCCATTTGTTGTTCTGTCAGCAGGACACCTTCTTCTGGAGTTCCAAGATCAAATTCGGTTACTTTAATTTTTAATCCCAATTGAGCAAGAGAATCAAGTCGCTTTCGTATCAATTCGGGTTCAATTGGATTATTTTCAAAATGACACTGAGCTCCTATGCCGGTAATTGGCACATTGCGTTTAAGCATTCCTCTTACTAATTCGAGAAGAGTTGCGGTTTGCCCGCCTGCGACAATTCCATATTCATTGAGATAGAGATCAGCCGAAGAGTCCGCAGATCTCGCCCAGTGGAATGAAGAATCAAGAAGTTCCCAATAGTTATTCTTGTCGGTATTTAGGTGTTGTAGGCGGGTAAACCATGACGCTTCGTGGAATGGTTCGTTCCAAACGTCGTATTCGGAAATTTTACCTTTGTAATCAGTGACTTCTCTCGTTATGCGTTTTTTGATGGCATCTTTAAGTGCCTGATCAGAAAGTTGCTGAGACCAGTGGTTTTCAAATCCATACAACTGCAGAGCCCAAGCAAGAACATGACCTCGAAGCAACAGGTTGTTCGTATCTGCAAAAGTAGTGTATTTGAGCAACTCTGTTTTTTTAAGTTGGTCAGGTAGAGGTTCATAATCTACCCATTTTAACGCACTCTCGATCGTAACAGAGTTAAATATCGAAGTGATTTTGTTTTTGTACCAATCATTGTCGAGTTGGGATACTGAATCAGCAAATATTGCAGAAGTACCAAAGGGGAAATCGTGCTTTATAAGCCTAACTCTCGCGATCCCTTGTGATAGGTGATTTCCTGAGGAGTCGATAATTGTCGTCAGTGGAATTAGACCTTTTCTCAGTGTGTCAATGCGTTGGTTAGCATCACTATACCATGTATTCCACTGGTCGATTTGGTCTATCTCTTCTAAAACAATATCGTCAATAGAAAATTCACCACTGTATTCACCAAAATTGAGTGATATTTCAAGAAGCCCTTCCCCTTCGAGATTGCTAGAAAATTCCCCAGAATATTTTGTCCATGCATTCGTTAAATTGAATTTAAAGCCCTCTTTATATTCATACTCTTTGTAGGGAGCGGGCACATTTTTACCGTATGAAATACTAATTTGGAATGAGTTAGATCCTTTTCCCATGAATGATAATCGGTAGATTGAATTTTGTTTAACAGACCACGACGGTACATTTAGTTGAACAAACCAATCTTCTTTTTGGGGTTCAGTTACCATAATTTTAGCGCATGAAGTAAGATTATACGAAGTAGAAGGGAATGATATCGATGCTGTTTTTGAAGGAACGGTAGGAT
>DYSA01000052.1 GCA_020726425.1 Fibrobacter succinogenes
AGGGCACTGAATTCAAGCTGTTCGGACATATTTTTCACTTCCTGATGGGGGTATTTTTTGTCGAACAAACATACCACAATGCAACGCTATGTGGTATGCCCCGTCAGGTTTTTATGAATAATTCAGGTTAGCACTTGTGAATCAAATTCAGATCAATACTTTTTTCCAACAACCAAATAGATCGGCATTGCAACACTTCTTACAGAATCGGGATCGCTCCAGACTGCCATGAGAATTTCCCTCGCTCTTTCAAAAAACGAATCACCAATGCGATTCATGCAGATTCTAGTTGCGGACCACGAGTGAACATAGGCAAGCAGTTGATGTAAGGACCACTGTTCCGTGATCGAAAACTCAGGAGTTTCGATTCGTTCAAAGGGAATGGGGACATTTTTGTACTCATCCCACAGGAGTTGATTCTGCGGTGCCCAATCGGAATGAATCACATCGAGTACGGTGGTTTTTAAAAGCGCATCAAATTCCGGCGAGACCGTAAACCACGAATATCCCCAAGCGGCAAAAACACCTTTGGGTTTCAATACTCGATTGACTTCCGCGAAAAAAAGAGGGAAATCAAACCAGTGAAGTGCTTGTGAAATGGTGATTGCATCAAAGAGTGCATCGGGAAACGACGTCGATTCAGCCGGTTGAACAGAGTATTCTACATTTGGATAGAGAATAGCGTGTTCGATTTGTTCTGAACTGGGATCACTGGCGTATACTTTCACAAAATAGTTTCCCAGTGAAATAGCCGCCTGCCCATTTCCAGTTCCACAATCCCAAACGGCAACTGTATCTGGTGCGTGCAAGGCAATATGCTGAAACAGCGAGTCGAGATAACGGGGCCGCGCCGATGCGTAAAGATCCGATTTTTCAGAAAACGGATCGGTAAATGCCATTGGTAGATCACTTACGAAGTTTGAGAACGGTACATTTGGAGGAGTAACTGAGGAGGTGATTGATCAAGAGTAGTTGTATTGACGGATTTATAGAAAAGAATGATGATTTTGATGATCAAAAATGGAGTTCCATATCATTTTTTGGGATCAGCACCTGAAAATGATGTGGAACTCTGTGTCTCGTTCGTCATCCCCGTTTGAAAACGAAATCGTTGGCTCCTGCAATCGCGCGAATCTGTTTCGTATCTGCAGGTCGCACGCGATTCGTATCGGGAATGCGGATTGGTTCTTGTAACAGTGCTTTTTTTACCTCTTTAGTATCATCGACAGGAATTGAAAGTTCATCGAAAATTGAAATTATTGCATCGACATTGATAAAAATGGTTCGGGTAATGCCTCGATATTCCACATTCAAAAGCGATATGAAATGGTTTCGAGTATCGTTGAGTCGATCGGAGAGTCGTTTGTGATAGCCAAGATTAATCAGTCCAACAAATTGAATATCTTTCAAACGAACGGTAACCGCAAGAGGATTAAATCCACCAGACAGAACACAATCTTGTGAAGGATCTGATTCTATATTTGCGGAGATCCATTCAATGTTTGATTTGTTTAGAATAATTGTTTTAGCTTCAACGCCCTGTTTGAGCGAATCATACACGGGAATAAAATTTTTCTGATTCATGTCATCGTTGAAAAAATATCCCAAACCAAGATTCGCATCGATGTTGATTTTTCCATTAATAATTTCATTCTGAATTTTGATAATGACATCGGTGTTGTTCTTGAGAGTTTTCTGGCGTTCGATACAATGCATACGGTCACCTGCTTGATAATAAAATTGTGTAGTAGTTTGGATTCTCACGAATGAATACGATTAAATATAACGAATATTCCTCAGTTGTTTGTTGCAAATCCCCGTGAATCAGTTGTGGAAAAATTCGCATCATTAGAGTGGGTGAGTATCGTGTTGATCACCCAAGCGTTACGGCATAATAGCATTCGTTCGAATAAAATGCAATGATAAAAATAAGTGCGTAAGAGAATTATGATACACTGTTTTGCAAATAAAATTTCAAATATTGTGAAATAAATTTTGTGTTTGCTCGGGAAAAAAGTTCATAGTATTTCTATTTTGTCTATTACAAATGTGATTATCTGTTCCATTACCGTTTTCGTTTGTACTTGGTGATCGGTGTAAATAACCGGTGTATTTGTAATAGGTCGGAAAAATTTCACGGTGGTTTCATAGTGAAAGTGTCACAATGATGAAGTGTTGAAGGATTGGTTTTTCTGCATATAAAAGATTTGCGAGCAACTCTACAAATGCACAAAACTTTGGAATGATTTCTCGATAAAATTCATCTCGCATTTTTTGTGGTATAAAGCTATTTTTGGTCGCTATTTAACATCAAAAGAGATAGGTTCGATGTTTACGGGATTGATTGAAACCACAGGAATTGTAACTGCCATTGAACGAGGTGATCAGAGTCGTATCATAACGATTCGCGCTTCGATGCCACAGTTTGAACTTGCCATTGGCGATTCAATTGCAACAAATGGTGTCTGTCTCACCGTGGAAAAACTCACTTCTAATACATTTACGGTTCGCGCAATATCCGAAACAGTCGACAGGACAACCACTGGCGAACTCGCGGTTGGTGATGTGGTTAATCTTGAACGAGCTATGAAAGCATCCGCTCGATTTGATGGTCACATAGTTCAAGGGCATGTCGACACTATTGCTTCCCTGATTCGGATTGAACAGGCAGGCGACTCATACTACTATACATTCCAGCCCGATCCGAAATATCTTCGCTATATCGCTGAAAAAGGCTCCGTCGCTATTGATGGAATTTCACTCACCGTGGCTCGTGTTGATACGACTACATTTACCCTTGCTCTGATTCCCCATACGATAAAAGTAACTGCCCTTTCCAATCGGTCGCGTGGTTCGCGAGTGAATGTCGAATGCGATGTTTTAGCTCGTTATATCGAACAACTTATGAAATATGGAGTTCAGCGTCAGTCAAATGATTCTGATCTTTTGAATATGCTTGAAAGGAATGGATTTTGAAATCTCTTGCTGAAATAGAATCGATTATCGATGAGTACCGTCAGGGTAAGATGGTGATTGTTGTCGATGATGAGGATCGCGAAAACGAAGGCGATCTTTGCTATGCGGCTCAGTTCTCAACAACTGAAAAAGTTAATTTCATGGCGACACATGCTCGCGGATTGATCTGCACGACTCTTGAAGAAGAACGTCTCGATGCTCTTCAGATTCCGCAGATGGTTCAGAACAACACCTGTATTTTTCAGACAGGTTTCACAATTTCTGTCGAAGCAAAACAGGGGACAACCACGGGGATTTCTGCGGGTGATCGCAATACAACTATCTTGAAACTCGTTGATCCTACAGCAACACCCGATGACTTTGTCATGCCGGGACACATGTTTCCTCTTCGCGCTCGAAAAGGTGGAACGCTGGTTCGCACTGGTCAGACTGAAGCTTCAGTTGACATGGCGAAACTTGCGGGACTCTATCCCGCTGGTGTGATTTGCGAAATCATGAACGAAGATGGATCTATGGCTCGCATGCCGGATCTTGAAATATACGCGAAAAAACACGCTATGTCGATTATCTCAGTGGCGGATATCATTCGGTATCGTCGCTTGAAAGAAAAGCACGTCGAATGCACTGCTGTTGCAGATTTGCCAACCAAATATGGCAAATTTATGGTGAAAACCTACGAGGAAGCAGTTCAAGGACTGACTCACGTGGTTATTCAAAAAGGTGATATTTCAAGTGAAGAACCGACCTTGGTTCGCGTTCATTCTGAATGCTTTACCGGTGATCTTCTCGGATCACTTCGCTGTGACTGCGGAAGTCAACTTCATTCGGCCATGGAGATTATCGAAAAAGAGGGTGGGGTAGTTCTCTATCTTCGCCAAGAAGGCCGAGGTATCGGGCTTGCCAATAAACTGAAAGCGTATAATCTTCAAGATGAAGGTTTGGATACCGTTGAAGCTAATGAAAAGCTTGGTTTTCCAGCAGATATGCGTGATTATGGAATCGGCGCTCAGATCTTAGCGGATCTGGGAATTCACAAAATTAGATTGATGACCAATAATCCCCGTAAGCTCGTTGGGCTCGAAGGATATGGTATTGAAATTGTTGAACGTGTATCGATTGAATTTCCTTCATGCGAACACAATCAGAATTATTTAAGTACGAAAAAAAGTAAAATGGGACATCTCTTCGAAGGTGAGGACAAATAATGGCTCGAGTAATTGAAGGTATGCTAAACGGGACTGGCAAAAAGTACGCGATCGCAGTTGGTCGTTTCAATAGTTTGATCACCGGTCGTCTCCTTGAAGGAGCAATGGATGGATTGATTCGTCATGGAGTTTCAGCTGATGATATCACCATTGTTCACGTTCCCGGTGCATTTGAAATTCCCTTGATCTGCAAAAAACTTGCAGCTTCAACCAATTACGATGCCGTTATTGCACTCGGTGCGGTAATTCGCGGATCGACACCTCACTTTGATTATGTATCAAACGAAGTAACCAAAGGTGTAGCTTCCGCTTCGATGGAAACTGGCGTGCCAATTATCTTCGGTGTTTTGACGACTGATTCAATTGAACAGGCGATCGAACGTGCGGGGACAAAAGCAGGAAACAAAGGATTTGATGCAGCTGTGACTGCTGTGGAAATGACATCGCTTCTGTCACAGTTTTAATGGTGAGATCGATTGGAGAGTCTCGCAAAGTGCGTGATTCTCTTTTTTATAGTTTTTAATTAACGAGTTGAGGATCATGGATATTTCAAAGAAAGACTTGCGCCGCGCCCGTGTTCTGGCCATGCAAGTACTCTACAGTTTCGAAAAGAACGAAGGTTCAACTCTTGATCAGGTATTTTCGTCATTGGCGGCGGTTCCTGAAATCGGTATAGCAAATCCTGACGCAGTTGCATTTTCAAAAGGGCTCATCCAGAAATTTCAAGCTTCAAGCGATGAAGTTGACACTCTTCTGAGCAAAAATATGAAAAACTGGACGCTCGAACGCGTTGCTGCGATTGATCGCGCAATTCTTCGTCTGGCAATCACTGAACTTCTCATGAAAATTACGCCTCTTCGCGTGGTAATCAGTGAAGCTGTTGATATTGCGAAAAATTTTGGCACCGATGATTCTGGGAAATTCATCAATGGTGTTCTTGATGGTTCAAAAAAAGACATTGACTACATAGAATAGGAGTGTGTTATGGCACAGCGTGACGAAGTTGCAAACAGCAGCTTGCTCTCTACTCCAAAAGGGTTTCAGCAACTGAGTAATATCGTCGGAATCGGCGTGTTCTTGCTTACCTTTGGAGTATTTTACAGTATTATGGCTCCGACAGTTTCGTTCTGGGACTGTGGTGAATTTATTGCTTCATGTTATTCTCTTGGAATTCCTCATCCACCGGGAAACCCACTCTACATTTTGATTGGCCGAGTCTTTACCATGATTTTCTTCTGGACTGAGCAAGTTGCTTGGCGAGTAAATCTCATATCTCCGTTGACCGGAGCACTGACGGCTTTTTTCATTTTTAAAATTACCGCTCGCGCTCTTCGCCCCATGCTTGGTGAAATGAACGCACCTTGGAAAACTACGACGAGCCTCGTTTCGAGCATTGTTGCTGCTCTTTTTGGTGTATTCAATATTACGTTTTGGTTCTCTGCTGTTGAAGCGGAAGTTCAGACTCCAGCTATGCTTATGGTTGTGATAAACGTGTATATCACATTGGTGTGGTCGCAATCAAAAGCAGTAAATCGCGACAAGTATTTGTTGTTGTTTGCCTATCTTGCATTCCTCGGTATTGGTATTCACATGATGTCGATGTTTGCACTTTTCCCTGCTTTCCTCTACATTGTTCTTGTTGATAAGAATAAGCTTAAAGACTGGCGTCTTTGGGGTGTTGCATTCCTCATGGGATCTGTGGTGTACTCGATGGGTGCTTTTGTCTTTATGGCACCGTTCCTTCTTGTTATTACTGCAATTTATGCATTTCTTCCGCGCAAACATTCGTCGTGGATTAATGCTGTTTCGCCGATCGTGTTCTTTGTGTTGACGCAGAAGTTGGTAATTCTTCAACAAGGAGACTGGGCTCCATTTGTAATGCTCGAAGTTCTCACGTTGATTGAATTGGTGTTGTTTAGTTTGAATAAAGAGCGTGAAGTACTGCGTCCCTATGCGTGGCATCTCTCATTCGGGATTGTGCTTATGGTGGTATTGGGCTATTCTGTTCACCTCTATATCCCGATTCGTTCTACTCTTGAGCCAATGATCGATGAAAACCATCCGGTAATCGTTTTTGCGGGAACCCCTTCGGCTCAGAAAATGTACGATGCCTTTGTTGAACGTATCAAAACTGAAAATGGCCCAGTGCTCTCTTCATATTCTGAATATGTTCGTGCGATTAAAGGTGATGCAAAACTTGATTCACTCTACGGCAATCTTCGCGAAGCTGTTGGGTATGCAGAATACAGCAAATCTCTTCACGAAGAGATGCTTAGCTATCAGAAATTGGTACCTGCTGCGGATCAAGCGTATTCTAACTATTTGAAAACGGTTGCTTCAAATAAGAGTGTACAGTCTTACTATGATCGTTACATCGCGGCAATGGGTGAGAAAAAACTCGACTGGACTGCGTTCCGTGATTTCCTTGAACGTAAACAGTATGGTTCTGAGTCGATGATTACTCGTGCATTCCATCGCCGTGGTGCATTTAGTCGCCAAATGGGTATTGATGGAAATATGGGGTATGGTGGATTCCACTTGACTCAATTCTTCCACTTTGGTGAAGATTACACTGTTGATCGCAAAGGATCTGGTGGTGATGGCGAAGAGGCACGTGGAAGAAACAATATTATTTCGGGCCCACTCTCTCAAAGTGTTGAACTTAAAATTCTCAACAAGTCGTTGTCTGCTGAAGACAAAGCTACTATTGCTCAGCGCATGGGCTTAAGTTCCTTTGATTCAATTTCAGTTGAAGAACAAATTTATGCAGTTAAAGCACTTTCATCTCAATTAAAAGATGTTAAAGGTGTTGCGAAGTTTATTAGTACGACTAAGCAGTTGAGTTTCTTTAAGCGTGTGGGAATCTTGTTCCTGTATCTTCTTCCGACCTTCTTCGTTCTCTTTACATGGGGATACTGGAGAAAACAGGACTGGAGAATGTTCACGTTGATGGCAACTCTCGTTTTGACAACAACCTTGGCGCTCGTGTTCTATATGAACTTTGCCGATGGAACACGTACTGAAGGTTCAGAATATCGCGAATGGCAGAAGCAGCGAATTGAAGCGCTTCAAAAAGGGTATCAAGAACCGGCTCGCCCGCAGCCTGTTCACCGTGAAGTGCGCGAACGAGACTATTTCTATACCACAGGATTTATGTTCTTTGGCATGTGGATTGGACTTGCACTTGCCGCAGTTCTTCACAAAATGTATACCTCTCCAGCAGGTACACCGCGACGTAAGTTTGCTCCATTTGTAGTTGCACTCGGGATTGCATCTCCAGCTATTCCTATGGTTGAAAATTATCATGAAAATGACCGTCGCAACGACTGGATTCCTTATGACTATGCGTTTAACCTGCTGATGTCGTGTGAAAAAGATGGTATTCTTTTCACCAATGGTGATAATGATACATTCCCCCTCTGGTTCCTTCAAGAAGCAGAAGGGATTCGCAAAGACGTTCGCATTGTGAACCTCTCTTTGGTGAATACGAAATGGTACATAAAACAGCTGAAGCGTCTTGAACCGATCGTTCCAATATCTTATTCGGAACGTGAAATTGAGTATCAGGTGAACCATCAGTTAAATCCGTTTACCCAGAAAGCTCCGTTCACATTGAAAAATGCCGGTGTAACTGTGTACCCACCAACTCAGGAAGAGATGCGTGTACTTCGAATTCAGGATCTTATGGTTCTTAATATCGTCGATGCTACTGCGTGGAAAAAACCGATCTATTTCTCTGTAACTGTTTCTCCTGATAATCTCATGGGTCTTGATCCCTATCTTCGTCAGGAAGGAATGGTGTATCGCGTGATGCCTCAACCGGTTGATCGTGCAGATGCAATGAACATGGAGCGCACTGCATATCTTCTGGATCAGGTTTATCGGTTCCGCAATCTCGGTGATAACTCGCTTCCGATTGGTGACACCGGACGCAATTTGATGAACAACTATGCTGCAGCATTTATTCAGTACAACTTAGCACTGCGTGAACGCATGCTTAAATTGAAAGAGCAAGTTGCAAATGGTGGAAGTTCAGTACCAGAAACAACCGCTGTTGTTGACAGTTCAGTTCAGTCTGATAGTACTGCGGTTGTAGCGCTTCCTGTGGTTTCATCGGTATCTGCAAAAGCCGAGTATGACTCTCTTGTTGCTGAAGTTCTCAATAAGTATGACCGATGTGTGGCTATTATGCCTTGGGATGTTCGTGCTCGCAAATATCGCCATGACTTCTTGATGGAATTTGAAAAGTACGACATTGCTCGTACACGTTTGAATGAAGCTTTGAAAATTGATCCAGTTAATGGTCTTTACCGTAATATGGAACGCCAATTGGATGAGATTACTGCTGCAAAAGGCAAATAAGTAAATTGAGAGAGAAGGCCGGTCCTTCTCTCTCAATTTTTTTGAATGAATATTTATATTATTGCATTGAGCTATTATCTTAGGTTAGGATTACTTTGTAGTAAACGAAATTTCAGGTTAGAGTGTGAACGAATAGATTGAGGAGCTTACGTGGAAGAACAAATTGCATCGAGTGTGATTCTTATTATCGCTTTCTTATCAATTGCAGTGTTTTCAGCTGTAGTGATGAACAAAATCAAGTTTCCGTATACCATCGGATTGGTAGTTGTAGGAATTCTCTTCGGACTTCTCGCAAATTATGTTCCCGCATTAGAAGCTCTGCGGACTGTCGAACTTTCACCTGAAATGATTTTGTACATAATACTTCCCACACTGATTTTTAGCGCCGGCATCGACATTGATATTACAATGCTTCGCAAAAACCTTGTTCCTATCTTAATTCTTGCTGTGTTTACCCTTTTGATCTCAATCGCCATAATCTCAGGGATAAACTTGTTGATTCCTATTTCATTGGGTGGTGCTCTGATTTTCGGTGTCTTGATTTCCGCCACAGACCCCGTTGCAGTAATCGCTCTTTTTAAAGAAGTGGGCGCACCAAAAAGATTGATGACTCTTGTTGACGGTGAGTCAATTTTTAATGATGCAACTGCGATTGTGCTCTTTACCATCATTCTGGGCATCTTTACTGGCAGTGACGGCGAATCGGTGAGCATACTTTCAGGTGTCGTCAAATTTACGGTGGTTCTTATTGGCGGAATTGGGATCGGTGCTCTTATTGGTTGGGCTGGATCTTTTGTAATGAGAATTGGAAAAGATGATCTTCTTCTTCAGATCACTGTTAGTTTGATTATGGCATACGTTTCATTTATCGTAGCGGATAAACTCCATCTCTCTGGGGTTATGTCAACTCTGGGCGCGGGATTAGTTTTCAGAATTCGCACCGAAAAAGTAATTCACCGTACAAATATTGAAACAATGGAACATTTCTGGGACTACTTTGCTTTTGTAGCGAATAGTTTTGTGTTCCTGCTCCTTGGACTTACCGAAGTTCACAACTTCATTGAAACTGATAATTTTGCAGAAGTAATGCAATCTCTTCTTTTGGTAATTCCTGTTGTTTTGCTTGCTCGTTTTGTTGGTATTTTCACTTTGTTACCCATCTATAATCAGATTGTTAAGAAGGATGAAAAACAGAAAATCTCAATTCCTTATCAGGCGATTTTGTTTTGGGGTGGTTTGCGTGGTGCGGTTCCGGTAGCTTTGATGCTCGCTATTCCCCATGACTTTGCTGACCGTCAGCTTATTATCCACCTTACCATGGGTTTCATTCTGTTCACTCTTCTGATTCAGGGAACTACGACAAAGAAGGTTATGGATCTTCTCGGAGTTCATCCGGATAAAACGGCGTTTGACGATCGTGAAGTTGTTCGCAAGGAATTTCCAATCAAGTCCGAAGCACTTGCTCTTTTGGTTTTCAATGGAATTAGAAAACTTTTTGAAGAAGAAGGTTTCTTTATTCGTGAAAAAAATTCTGCGGATAAAGATGAAATGCTTATGAAAAGAGGAAAGGTAACGTTGTTGGTCATTCAGGAGAACGGGAATCTTCTCTTAACTGCTGAACCGCACAACATGAGTTATCTTTCCACTGTTCTTTCGGAAACAATTCTTGATCTTAGCCGTTCTATGCAATCGATTAAAGATTTGGCAAGTCCCGAAAATATGAAAGATCTTGTTGCGTTGGACTCACATACACAGGTCAGTTTTGATATTATGCGCTACCTGAAACCGGCGCTCATGACTGTACCCTTAGTGAGCAATACCAAAGAAGATATTCTTCGTGAAATGCTCCAGATTTTAGTTCACCGCGGTGCCATTAAGAGCTATGATGAAGTTCTCAAAGAAGTTCTTGAACGCGAAGAGTCTATGAGTACCGGGATTGGGATGGGTATCGCGATGCCTCACGCTCGATCTGAGTATGTTTCTGAAATGACTGTTCTTTTGGGTGTTCATCGTCAGGGAATTGAATTTGCTTCTCTCGATGGTGCACCGGTTTCCATTTTCGTGATGATTGTTTCTCCGAAGAATGATTCGGGCCCACACTTGCAAATGCTTGCTGCAATTGGTCGCCTGCTCATGAATGCGGAATTGCGTGCTAAAATCGGTGATGTCGAAAATAGAGATGAACTGTATGCACTTGTCGAAGAATCTGTACGCAATGGCTAGTCATTCTCGCTCTAAATGATATAAGGCTACGGAAATTTCCGTAGCCTTTTTATTATACTTGTGCAAAGCAAATCACTATTTGCCTACTGATTGTTAAAATATCAACTCTTCTTCAAGATCTTCAGAGTATTGATCTGTGAGATCTTCGTAGAATTGTTCCGTTTGGAATGAGTTGACATCGAGATTGTATTCCGATTCGCTGACGCCGTACCCTTCATCTTCTGAGATGTAGTAACTTTGTACAATCATGCTTCCTCCTTGAAGGAGTTGAATCTTTTCTCTGGTTTTCAAATAACCTTACAGATAAGATACACACATATAAGACGAAATGTAGGGATTTTATTTGAACTGAATTTTTTGA
>DYSA01000539.1 GCA_020726425.1 Fibrobacter succinogenes
TTATCCTCATTCCCGAACAGAAAGATTTAGATTTCAGCCCCGAAGTGGGCATTTTATACCAGCGTAGGGTGAAAGCCCTATGAATTCGAGAATCATATCACAACAATATTATCTACCAAACGAAAAAAGGATCGTTCATTTCTGAACGATCCTTTTGGTGGAGACAAGGGGGATCGAACCCCTGACCCCGACACTGCCAGCGTCGTGCTCTCCCAACTGAGCTATATCCCCTGGGAATGCTTTAATATAAAACGATTAATATTTAAACTGCAAGGAGTTTTTTGATACAGCCCTTTTTAGTGCAACCTTATTATATACTTCACTCGTAAATAAGGAGCTTTTATGAAATTTGACAAATACAACATCTCCGATTTGGTAAAACAGAATCTCAAGGAGAATGGTTTTGTTCGCCCCACGGATATTCAGTTCAAATCAATCCCTTCGATCATGAGCAACGAAGATGTTCTGGCAATTGCCCAGACCGGAACCGGTAAGACCGCCGCATTCGCTATTCCTCTTATCGACCGGATCCATCGCACGAAAACGAGTAGTCGGTCTGCGGGGATTAGAACAATCATTATGGTTCCCACTCGAGAACTGGCTGCGCAGATTGGCAAAGTGTTCGATCAACTTTCAAAACATTCGAAGGTTTCAATCTATGCTCTTTTCGGTGGCGTTGAACAGGATGCTCAGATCAGCCGTCTCGAAAATGGAATCGACATTCTTATTGCCACACCGGGGCGTATGTTCGATTTGATCAAACAGGAAGTGATCAATGTTAAACGAGTTGAAACTCTGGTGATCGATGAAGCGGATCAGATGCTCAAGTACGGATTTGAAAAAGATATCGACTATATCAAGATGATGCTTCCGAAAAAACACCAGACCCTCTTTTTCTCTGCTACTATTGACGATGAGATCAAGAAACTGGCGTACTCGCAAGTGAAAAGCAGTGCCATTCGCATTCAGCTTTCACCGGAAGATCCCGTTTCTAAAAATGTTACTCACTTTAAGATGTTTGTAGAGATGGATGACAAACGATTTTTCCTCGAACGGTTTATCAAAGATCATCCCAAAGACAAGCTGGTTGTATTCGTGCGCACCCGCGTTCGCGCCGACCGTGTGGTGAAAGCTATGGAGCGCGTGGGAATCAGTTCCGAAGCGATTCACGGTGACAAGGATCAGATTGAACGGATGAAAATACTCAACCGTTTCCGTGAAAACGAGTTTAAGATTCTCATCGCCACCGATGTGACTGCTCGCGGAATCGATATTCCCGATGTCACCTACGTGATCAACTACGATCTTCCTGAAAAAGCAGAGAACTATGTTCACCGCGTGGGCCGTACCGGTCGCGGATTTAACAAAGGTGAGGCGATCTCTTTTGTAAGTAAAGAAGAGAAAGAGTTGCTGAATGAGATTCAAAAACTTCTTCCGAAACCGATCGATGAGATTCGTCTCTCTAAGGATGAATATGAGCTCGTGAAAGAGCAAGTTGCTCCACTCAGTTCACTCACGTCGCTACTCAAAGAGTACGAGTGGATGGAGAGTCGCAAAAAGAAAAAGCCTAAGGGGAAATAATAGTCCGTTATGCCTCTATTTTTGGCGATCGCTCGGTGAGTGATCGCCATTTTAGTCTCGAACGTTTCCTTTATTTGTTTACGGAAGAGTTGGGCGGTTCAGGAACGATACTTTGCGGCGGACAAGGTAAACACTTTCCGTGGGCGTGTTCGCGTGAGCGGGCAGAATGGCCGCGGATGCGGGTGCGGTATTCCGCACGGAGCGAAGCGAACCCATGGCGGCACGCGACGGTGAGCCTTTGGCGAACCGGCACGCCCAAAAAACTACCTAATTGCCCAGATAGAGCTTGTTAAGTAGTGAGCAGAATTTTTTCCACAGATTCCGCAGATTCCACAGATTAATAAAACTGTTTTCTTTCTGCGTAATCTGCGTAATCTGCGGACGTTTTTACTGAAAT
>DYSA01000540.1 GCA_020726425.1 Fibrobacter succinogenes
TGTGGCTTTAGTTTGCCGAATCGAAACTCCTGCCTCAACTGGGCAATCGGGAAACTTTAAGCGCTACAGCATTGGAACCGTGTGTTCCCCCACTGGACTTCTGTTCGCCTTCGTTGCTATTTTTGATTCCGTGAGTCATCTGTACAAAACCAGACAGGGATTTCCGTACGTGAAAAGTGTGTGTTGGTTTTTCCTGTAGGGCGCAGACCAAAGTGTCCGCCCGTATGGATCACCCTTCCTGTCGTATCTGTGTTGAATCAGTCTTTCATCAAGGAAATCGCGGTTTCGCCTGATTGAACAACTGTGGCGGGGATCGAGCGGTCGGGAAGTTCTTTCCAGAAGCTATTTTGTCTATTCACCTCCATAAGGAGTTTTCATGATTTTTGAATCTGCTATTGACCAGTTCTGTCTCTTTCTCAAACAACAGCGCGGATATTCTGATCACACGGTGACCAATTACAACCGCGATCTACTGCAGTTTCTCGAGTTCGCCGGTGAAGAGTGGGGTGAAACAGTGGCAGATCTCATGAAAAAAGAGCCGATTCGCCTTTTTCTCTACGAGATTCACAGCGAAGGAAACAAGCCGCGGACAATCGCGCGGAAACGGGCGGCTCTGCTTTCGTTCAGCAAATATCTGATACGGCGGGGCGAACTGAAGGGCAATCCCTTGGCGACGATTATTTCGCCAAAACTCGACTCGCCGGTGCCGGTGTTTCTGTCAGAAAATCAGACCCGCGAGTTTGCCGAGATCCTCCCCAAAACAGCGAAAGAGATTAGAAACAAGGCAATTGTGGAGATGCTCTACGGTTCCGGTATTCGATTGGCAGAACTTCACGGCATGAATGTTCGTGACATTCGCTTTGATGAAAGCACGATTCGGGTAATTGGAAAAGGGAACAAAGAGCGGATTATTCCCGCTACACCCTTTGCCTTAAAACTTGCCAAAGCACTGATCGATCAACGGGATTTAATCCTTCCGAATGCGCCATTTCTTCTCAACACAAAAAATGAACGACTCTCTATGCGACAAATTCAGAGAATTGTTGAAACGGAACTCGCCACAGTAAGTTCCGCCTCGAAACGATCACCTCACACCCTTCGCCACAGTTTTGCTACTCACATCTTGGATAATGGCGCAGACATACGCGTGGTTCAAGAACTGCTCGGTCACGCTTCACTCGCTTCGACACAAATTTATACACACGTCACGAAAGATCGTTTGCGCGATGCATTCCGGCAGGCTCACCCTCGTTCTGGGGAGTAGTCGGGTGATTCTCTGTTTGATTCAATAAGAACGACGATGCGAAGTTATCCAATTTGCTATTATGGCATTACATTTTAGCATAATCACTTTTCAAAAATGGTGTTTTAGGTAATTAAGAGAGATTAACCACCGTAGTTTTTTTGTGGTTAAGATTCTGTTGTTTAAGACATTATGGATTTTGCTCATGTTTTAGTCAACTTCTCCATGGTTTTGTCTTCAAACTCAAATTCACCGAATCACCGCTACATCTTGAAAAAACAAGTGCCTCGTTGACAAATCTCACGGTGCTTCTTCACAAATTTATGCATCCATTTATCTGATTGAATGTTTCTCTCAACCTCCTGTCGTATCAACTCCATTTTTATGAATGTTTTCACATAAACTACTATACTAAGTGAAGTGGTATCCCTGTTTTTCAAGAGGGGGATGGTATAGATTCTGGCATGAGCGTATTGAGTTTGGCATGTGGGTTAAATTTACGTAATATCCTTTGTCGTAAGATCTGAGCGAGAATTTGTCCTTTTCATTATTCGGTTGATTTTTTATACAGAACTACTCTGTTGTAGAGATTGGTCGGGCCTGCTTTCGTAGGTTGTGTCGTTATTTAAATCATAAATGAAATCCTAAACAGTGAGGTGTTTTGATGAAACTTTCCGTAAAAATGTTGGCAACGATTGCTGTTGCAGTATCTCTGGGCA
>DYSA01000541.1 GCA_020726425.1 Fibrobacter succinogenes
TTGATATTTCTCACACCATCGATGATCATTTCAATCGCCTTGTCAGACAATGGATAGAACCGAGCGGTCATTGCTTCCTGCGAAGTAATCGGGCGAAGTACCACGGTCTCATCACCATTGGAGTTCACCAATGGAAGAAGAACCACTGGCATCTGCCAAATCGTCGAGTACTCTCCAGTTGCATGAATCGCCTGTGTCACCACATGGTCGATCGCTCGCAGTTTATCGAGACGGTCTTTGGTACAGTACCCTTCGATCAAACGATAGGTTTTGTCACCTTCGGTATGAATACCAAAGATCACGCGGTTGATTCCCTTAACCAGATTAGTCAGCGAAGTCGAAACGATGTCGAGTTTTTCGTAGTCCCGTTCACCGAAGATCACCACCGGATGCGCATAGGTACGACCATCACCCTGAACACCAACCGATTTCACGGGAAGGCAGACTGATTCGTATCCTTCAGCTCCAGCTTTTTCCGCAATGGTATTTTTTTCAGCGTCAGAGATTTTCTCTTCCACACCATTTGAACAGAGACAGCGAACACCGAGTCCCGGTCCCGGGAACGGATGGCGCCACACGAGATCGTGGGGAATTCCAAGAGCTTCACCGAGTGCGCGCACTTCATCTTTGTAGAGCATGGCGAGCGGTTCGATAATCAAACCCTTCTCCATCATTTCCAAAATGACATCCACGCGGTTGTGGTGGGTTTTAATTTTGTCAGAGTGTTTGGTTCCGGCTGATTCGATCGTGTCGGGATAGATTGTTCCCTGAGCGATCAACCATTCGTCCGCATTGAGATCCAGTTTTGCCTGAGCGCGTGTTTTCACTTCGATAAACTCGGTACCGATAATGTTGCGCTTGTCTTCAGGCTCGAATTTGCCTTTCAGAACATCGAGGAACTCATCAGCCGCATCGTAAATATGAAGGTTGTCAAAGCCGGACGCTTTCATGAAATCGAGAATGTCATCAGATTCGCCGTGACGCATAAGACCGTTGTCAATATGAAGTCCCATAACACGCTCTGGGCCAAGCACTTTGTTCAAAAGAGCAAAGGCAACAGTTGAATCAACTCCGCCGGAAACGAGAAGGAATACTTTTTTGCCTTTTGCTTCACGTTCAACCTGTGCAGAGAGTTCTGCCACAAAGTTTTCCGAAGTCCAATCCTTGGCACAGCCGCAGATATCAAGGAAGTTCTCAAGCATTTTCATTCCGCGAAGTGAATCGGTCACTTCAGGGTGGAACTGAACGCCGAAAATTTTCTTCTCAAGATTCTGAACAGCCGCCGCGGTACATTCAGGAGTTGTCGCGATTACATCAAAGTTAGCTGGAAGTTCTTCAACGGCATCACCATGACTCATCCACATCTGTTCGTGATCCGAAAGACCTTCGAAGAGAGGCGATTTTGAAGGTTTGATAAAGGCAAGGCCGTACTCTTTCTGATTTCCGGGACGAACAACTCCGCCGAGGGTCTGGCTGATCAGTTGGTGCCCATAGCAGATTCCCAGAACCGGAATTCCCAGTTCGAGAACTCTTGGATCAACCAGTGGAGAATCTTTTTCGAACACCGAATGTGGTCCGCCGGAAAAGATAATCCCCTTGAAATCTTTCAGTTCTTCGGGATTTACATCATTGTGAACGATTTCTGAATAGACGCCGAGACGGCGAATTCTGTTGGCGATCAGGTGAGTATACTGCCCACCGAAATCGAGAACGGCTATTTTTTCCACGGTTCCTGCCTTTTTGGATTGAATTATCGCGCCAAATATAGCTTTTGGAGCAGAAAAAATCAGCCTCCGTGGTACTCTTAATGTGATTTTTTGTGATTGCGAATCCCATAACGAAAGAGGGATTTGCCAAATAGCAAATCCCTCAAAAATAAAAACACTTCAGTTTATTTATTTGTAACTACTCAGGTACTTTACAATCAATGAACTTGGCATAAACAGTCGTAACA
>DYSA01000542.1 GCA_020726425.1 Fibrobacter succinogenes
AAAATCCGGCTTTTGTGAGCTCTGCGGCAAGATTGCGAGTGCTTTTGGTTGTCCAGCGCAACGGAGACTCTGGATCTCCACGTGTTTCAGGTTCCACTAACGCAGTCAGAAAAAATGGGAACCGGCGCACTGGTGGCCATTGGTATGATGGTGGGAGCAGTGATCTGGTTTGTGGTGGGATACGCTGCAGGCTATGTCTACTTTTATCCGCCAATCCTATTCGTATTTGGCTTGATCCGCTTTGTTAAAACTGTTTCTAAGCGATAAAAAGAGAAAAAATGGGATAAAAAAGGAGCTGTTTTCATTGGGAAACATCTCCTTTTTTGCACTATTTTTTTGTGTTGAAATGGTGTTACTGCGAAATTATTTCACCACTAAGGGAAGTGAAATCTCGTTTGAACGGGATGAGATTGTAAGGATGTACATTCCCGCCGCCAGTTGTGAAGGAATAGTAATTGATTCAGTCTTTGGAGATACTCTTTGTTCATACTGTATCGAACCATTTGCACTGTAGAGTTTTATGGTTGAATACTCTTTCAGTTGAGGGAGCATGAGCTGATTTCCAATGAGCTGCGGGTGGTCGCTGCTGCGAGTCGGAGTAGAGATAATTGCCAGAGCTGAAATATTGGGGTTGCGAATGGGCGTGTATCCCGACCAATAGGAATCGGTGAGATTGACGATGCGTTCTCGACAGCTGTTCACCGCCGAGGTTGATTCCATAATTACGGCTTTCTGAAGGTTGTCTGCTTCCGCTACAAGAACGCAGTGATTCCCGGGCTTGACCAAAGCATCGCCCGCTTGGATAGCTGACCGTTGAATTATCGGGTAGTTTTGAACCATCACGGAGGTACTCACGCGCGAAACATTCCACGCCCAGCAGAGAAATCCAGAACAGTCGGTTCCGGCGACGGCGGGGGAAGGATCGCCAAATGTTTGATAATGGCACAAATGTGAACCTACCGCCAGTCCGATTTCGAGCTTTTGTTCAAACTGATGTGGTGTATCTTCGCCTCCATAGGAGTAGGCGATTCCGCGGTAGGAATTTCCTGCGATAAAGTCACAATTCTGATATTTTGCATCGGCGCCGGTGCATTTCGCTCCGTTGTCGCCGTACCACGTCAGATCGGTGTTCGCCGAAGTAGGCCTCCATGAAATCTGTACACAACTGTCAGCTCGGGAAAGAACGGAATCGATAGGCCAATTCCCAAAACAGAGTGAAATGAGAGCAATGAGCAAACCGACTGTTTTCATTGTATATCCTCGGCTGGTTCGATAGAAAATTGGGTTGAATCTTCAATGAGGAGATAGGATTTTCTGCCGATTACCAGCTCTTTCGTATCGGGAATGGTCGATTCGGATCGCGAGCGAGCAAAGGTTCCCGATTCGATATCAAACTCTGCGGAAGCGCATTCTGTTCCCAAAAGAATTTTTCCTCGGTTTATGGCAATCTTGGTGATAATTCGACAAGAGCGGCGGGGCGAAGTGGAAAAATAGCGGTCGTCAAAGGGAATTGATTGTACAAAGGCACCCGATTTTGTATCGAACTGTTCAACCCGTTTGTCGATGCTGTTTACAAAGTAGATCGCCGTCCCTTTTACGGCAAAATCATCACCGAGATAGTTTGATCGTCCTATTGATGGCAATAGAATCTCTGTAACATATTCACCGGATTCGGTATAGCGAACGATTTTTCGATCTGCTTTTGAGTAGACCCAAATATTCCCGTCGTACACCACTGCTTTTTCTACGGTTTCCCACTCGCCATTGGAAAGTTGATGTCGCGTAAATCGCTGACCGTAGGATTCCGTGAGCAATGGTTTTGCAAGTGAACAGGAGATCGCGAAGAACAAAATCAGCACTGTTTTCATGGAGTATCATTTCTTCAGATGTTCTAATTACCGAAACCCAAAATACGATTTACTCAATTCTTTGTGATTGAATATTA
>DYSA01000543.1 GCA_020726425.1 Fibrobacter succinogenes
CGCAGAAGTGGATTTTCCACTGCTCTTTGGCATCGGGATTTTTCACGAGAAAGCTGATTGCGATTGGAGCACGGGAGCCACTGCCGAAAATCTTACCGCCTTCACGACGGGAAAGTTCCCCCTGCGTTCGCTGATTACCGCGAAGGTGGAAGATATAGATGGACGAGAACTCTTCGGCAAGGCATTTTCTCATCCCATCGGAAGAGTTAGATTCTACAAAGCCCGCATTGGTAACAAATCCGACGATACCGCTTTGGCCAATACGGTCGGAAGCCCAGCGGATGGCGCGGATGTAAGAGTCGTAAAGACCTTTTGAGAGAGAAGCTGTTGATTTTTGTGCATAGGTTTCTTCAATACGGGAATCGAGCGAAGGATAGCCGACATTGGCGTTGTTGTCATTTGCACTGCCCTGCCCGATTGAATAAGGAGGGTTCCCCATAATCACCCGAATATCCAAACTTTTCTGCCGTTTCCGTCTCGCCGAGTTGTCTTCGAGCATGGCGGAGATGAGATCTTCCTTTTCGTAGAGCTGGAAGGTGTCTGTGAGACAGATCCCTTCGAATGGTTTGTATTCGCCTCCCATGATTGAGTGGTAGACCGCTTCGATGTTGATTGCAGCGATATAGTAGGCGAGGAGAACCAGTTCGTTGGCGTGGATTTCGTTGGCGTATTTGTGGGCCAGTTCCTCTTTGGCGATGAGTCCGCTCTGGAGGAGGCGGGTCACGAAGGTTCCGGTACCGGTGAAGGGGTCGATGATGTGCACGCCTTTACTACCGAGGGACTGGTTGAATTCAGTTTTGAGGAGGTGGTTGATACTGTGGATGATGAAATCGACCACTTCGACAGGAGTGTAGACGATGCCGAGTCGTTCGGTCATTTTCGGGAAGGCGTTTCGGAAGAATTTGTCGTAGAGTTCCACCACGATTTTCTGTTTGCCCGCAGCGTTTTCAATGCCGGAAGCCCGTTCACGCACCGATGCGTAGAAGTGTTCGAGGGTGTCCGCTTCTTTGTCGATGTTGTGTTCCTGCAGGAGTTCGAGAACCGTCTGCATTGCCGTTGAAACGGGGTTGTTGTTGGCGAAACTGTACCCTTCGAAAAGGGCATCGAATACCGGTTTGGTGATAAGGTGCTGGGCGAGCATTTCTACAACTTCATCATTTGATATTGAGTTGTTCAAATCGTCCCGCAACTCCTCTGCGAACTCATCAAAGGCTTTCCGCTCTTCTGATTTTTGAACAGTGTCGCCTGCTTCAATAATCGCTTTGTCTTCGTTTTGAAACTGGGTTGCTTCTTCGGAATTTCGGGGAATACGCAGAATTACTTTCAAACGGTCGATGTGTGTATTGGCGATTTTGGCGATGTCATTCGACCAATCTTCCCAGTGGTGACGGTTCCCGCATTTTTGCACTACTTTGGCGTAGATGGCTCGTTCGATTTCACCGAATTCGAATTCCATGGTGAGAGGAGCAGAATCAGGCTGATAGTCGGCGTGATTTTCGGAGACACCAAGGCCGTAGTTTCCTTTTGCTTTGCCGTAGCTTTTCTGTTTGTCGCTCTGTTTCGGTGCTGACTTTTTCCCGTAATCATCAGAAATAGCGATCACTTCCATTTTGGAAAGCATGGAGGGATTCAGTTCCAGTTCCATTTTGTTCACCATGGCATCGAACCGGTCATCATGGGAACGCAACGCCTGAAGAACCTGCCACACCACTTTGTAGGTGACATTATCATTGAGTGCTTCGTGCGGTTCAATTCCGGCAGGAATCACCACGGGAAGAATCACATAGCCACGCTTTTTGTTCGGGGCGTTTCGCATAACACGACCCACCGACTGCACCACATCAACCTGCGAACTTCGCGGAGTAAGGAACAGCACCGCATCGAGAGCGGGAACATCGACACCTTCGGAAAGGCAGCGAACATTGGATAAAATTCG
>DYSA01000544.1 GCA_020726425.1 Fibrobacter succinogenes
GCCTCAGGCCGGCATTCCCAGCGTGGACGCTGGGAACGAGTGCTGAAGCGAGTTATTGTCCCCCGCTAACACCTGAGTAGTTATTAGAGATGTATAAAATTTGATTCCAAACTGAATAGTGTACACAATGGTTGTTCGATAATTGCCCCAAAATTGAAAAGCGACCATTCCCAATTTTTCATAATAATTCAGAGAAAATTGAGGAATGGAACTCTATGCATGAACAATGCAAACACTTTTCTCTTTTGATAGATTTGCTGAATTACCCCGAATATCTGTACAAACGCACGTATGGAAAAATTCACCTAAACAGTGTAGATATGGTTGTTCGAGATTGACCAATTCCTCTGTTTAGTAGGATGGGCTTTGTTCTGTGAGAATAAATTCTGTTTGAATTCTATAATCGCAGTGCTTTCTCAGCATTTGAATAGGGTTTGTGACTATTTTACGGCAAACAGAGCATTTGCCGATACCGCGTTTGAAGAAAAATCATAGGGGATTGAACATGAATAGAAGAGTTTTGCGAATTACATTAATCGTTGCGCTGGTTGTTTCGACCATTATCGCCTTTGCGATGTCGATTATCTCATTTTTTAATACTATGACACTTCTCCCTTTTGCCGATGATTTCACGACCCGAACCTATATCGATTCAGAAAACGACACCATGCCGAATTCCGTGATTGAAAGCTTTACAAAAAATAGCGATGGATTTGTGCTGAAATACATGCTTCACACGAATCATCCAAATCCCTACGCCGGCGTTTTGTTCGAAGGACGAATCTGGGATCTTCAGAAATACGATCGGGTTACTGTTGAAATAAATCCTGAACAGTGTGATCCATTCATGTTGGTATTTGCCGATTTTGTACCCGGTTTTTCTGATAGTGCGAATGATCTAACCTGGCAAATATTCGAGCACGAAATTACTCCTCGTCCCGGCAAAGAACGGTACACTGTGGAACTGGAAGATTTTACCACGCCAAACTGGTGGTATGCGGAGATGGGGCAAAAACTCGAACGGTCAAGTGCCACTCACCTTAAGCGAGTACAGCAGATTCAGTTTCAAAATCATCCCGTGGTTCTCACGAATAAAGAGCTCAAAATAACCGTTTCCAAATTGACCTTTTCCCATGCTCCACTGCAATCTTCACCCTTTTGGATTACTTCGGCGCTGTTGATGGTTGCGTTGATTATGATTCGCAAACGCAAAAGCGTACCGATGCCGTATCATCATCTCGACGGTGCTGAAAGTCGTCTGTCCGCTGATGAATCGTTGATCGTAACCTTTATCGGAAACCACTACGCTCGCCCGGATATGACAATCGCGTTGGTCTCCCTTGAAACCGGTTTATCGCAAAAATTGATTCGCAAAGTGCTCGCTTCGCGGTTTGATAAGAGCTTCAAGCAGTATCTTACGGATATTCGCCTTCAGGAAGCGCGCCGTCTTTTAACAGAAACAGATCGACTCATCGCCGATATTTCGCTTTACGTGGGGTACAAACACGCCACTACGTTTACTCGCCTGTTCCGCGAACAGTTTGGCCATTCACCTCGAGAATTTAGAGATAAATTACAGAAATAGTCGTCCCAATGCCCCGCAGTTCAGCCTTACAGCAGGTAAAACTGATACCCGTTTACAAAAAGGAGATGTGAATAGTCGCATCTTCTTTTTTGTACCATCGGTTTAGATGTGTGCACAGAAAAATTTCACGAACAGCCTCAGTGAATCCCGCAAATTGTCGGATCCCATGCACTATCGAAGACGTTAGAAATCGATTCTGCCAGTGAAGGGAAATGAGAAATAGGGAATAGATGCACAATGGCCAAAAAAATTCCCCGAAATCAATCTCGTTGATTCGTTGTGTCATGGCCCAATGCTGTAGCGCTTATTGATTACAGTCGATGAATCGACTGTCTAATATT
>DYSA01000545.1 GCA_020726425.1 Fibrobacter succinogenes
TTACACGTGCTCATGGGAAATTACAACACTAATCTTTAGATTGATAGATATTTTTAAATTTCAAAGATATTTTTCCGAAAAGAAAATAGATTTTTTGCTACTGTAATCATTGTAGTAATACTCAATTTTTGACAATTTGCTCCATTTATCTCTCTTCACTACAGCTTTTTATCATATAATTCAGCTTTTACGATCAAGTTGAGTGATTTATGAATGGTTCTGTTTCATTATAGTGGATTCGTTCTTTTTTTTAATATTACTGAATGTAATTGTTTTCAATTTTGTGGATCAATATTCAAATTATACTCACTTTTTAGGGAGATCCATTGTTTTTAAAAGCATGGCGTCTTCAAATTCGAGTTTCGCGCAATCAAGAGTGAAGAGTTCACTGTTTTGAAGCCATAACTTCGTTGCGTTATGGGGTGACATTGACTATTTTGCGCATAATATTCAAACTAAACTGCATTGGAATTGGCATGGGAAAGAAAATTCGCGTTCTCTTTGAACTAGTTCAGGAATATTATTGGCCGGCGATGAAACCGGTGTACGAACAGTTTGCCGCTGATAGTCGTTATGATCTCTTTGTGAAAGTCGGCTACAATCACACCCGCTTTCTCGGGATTTTTCTGATCCGCCAAAAGGGAAAAATCGAACAAAAGTATCGCACTATGGGGTTTCAGGTTACTGATGAGACATCGGGGTTTGATATTGTCATTTGCGGAGATACTTTGAAATATCCCGAATCGTATGGAAACGCTCTTCTTTGCAATGTCGATCACGGTCCCTGTACAAAAAGTCTTCGCTACCGCAATCTCCTCAAACAACCGAATACGAAATACGTTGTTTTTGCTGAAGGTCCCTATCGGATGCAAAAACTTAAAGAGTATGATCTGGATCAGAAAGAGATCGTGCGTGATGTAGGCCTTCCCAAGCTTGATCCGTTCTTTACCGGAGGCTATTCTCGCAAAACAATCGAAGAAAGACACAATCTCGATCCGAAAAAACCGATCGTACTCTATGCTCCGACCTATAAACCGACATCGATTTTCGAAGTGGTCACGACTATTGGCAATCTCACCGATCGTTTTAACGTGGTGGTAAAACTTCACCCGTACAGTTGGAGTGGAAAGTACGCTCCCCACAAGCAACATCAGGTATTTGAATCGCTGGCGAAAAAGAATCCCGCTGTTGTGCTCGTTTCCCCGAAAGAACACGATATCATGCCCTATCTTTTTGCCGCTGATACCATGATTAGCGAAGGTTCCAGCGTGATTAATGAGTTTCTTGCCTTGGGAAGATGCGGTATTATCTTCGATCTCGACGATGAGAATCTCAAACACTCGGATGGCGAACCACTTTTGGTGGAAAAGAGCAGTGAATGGCTGAAAGATTCGTTCATTCATATCAATCGCGCGGATCAACTCGAAGCGGCTGTTGTCGAAGCGGTGAATCCTTCGGACGAACGGAAAGCGGCACTGCAAAAAGATCGCGAATGGATCTATTCGTATACCGACGGCACTTCGGCGGCGAAAGTAATAGCGGTTATCGAGGAGTTACTCTCGATTTAATCTCTTTTTGAGATACTTTTTCTCTTTTCTGTGGGACTTTTAGTCCCACTTTTTATGTAATTGGCATACCCAATGTCGCCATTGTTAATTCGGCGTAAAATATTTGAACAACTCTCTCCATTCGACAATCTCTGAGATCAGATTCGCATATTTATTTCATACCGAAGCTATAAAAAAATCCACATGATATACCATTTAATGAATAGGGCTATTTCATCGTCAATTTAAATTTCTTCTCTTGGAAATTCGACTTCTTTCGATACAATTCTATATATCTATATTGTGATTTAGTTCGATCCGGCAGTGATTTAGTTCGATCCGGCAGTGATTTAGTTCGATCCGGCAGTGATTTAGTTCG
>DYSA01000546.1 GCA_020726425.1 Fibrobacter succinogenes
TTTGGGCATTTGCCCAAAGGGAGAATTGTCTTCCGGTGAGCGTTTGGGCATTTGCCCGAAGAGAGAATTGAGCCTCGAAGAGGCGGTTTATACCAGCGTGTGGGGCATTAGCCCTACGATTTTTGGGATTGGAAATTGAATGAATTACGACGAACTAAGAAACAGATTTGTAGATACACTCGCCCGGATTCCCGAGCGTTCCGGCGTCTATATTATGAAAGATCTGGACGAGAAAATTCTCTATATTGGCAAGGCGATCAATCTGAAAAGCCGCGTCGGTTCCTATTTCCGCGACAACCACGACGATCGCCCGCAGATCCCTGTGATGCTGGGTAAACTTTCCCGAATCGATTGGGTGATCACGGAGAATGAAACGGAAGCGCTGGTTCTCGAGGCGAACCTTGTCAAAGAGCATATGCCGCCGTATAACATTGATCTTCGCGATGATAAACGCTACCCCTACGTGAAAATTACCACTTCCGAACTGTTCCCGCGAATCCTCATTGCCCGCCGCGTGGAAAAAGATGGGAACCGCTACTTTGGCCCGTTCACCGATGCCACATCGATTCGGCGAGTGGTGACGGTTCTTCGCAAACTGTTCCAAATTCGCAGTTGTTCTATGGTGATCACGGACAAAACCACTCGCCGTGAATGTATCGATTACTCCATGAAACTCTGTTCCGGTTCGTGCAATCAGCGAATTACGCCGAAATCCTATCGCGAAGGAGTTGATCATGTGATGAGCTTTTTTCAGGGGAACCGCCGGCAAATTGTCACACTCATGACCGATCAGATGATGGCGGCTTCGGAGGAGATGCGGTTCGAGGAAGCGGCGATCATTCGCGATCGAATTGTGGAGATGAAAAAACTGATTGTTCGCCAAGGCGTGGATCTTCGCAAGCCCGATCTGAACGCGGATCTCTTTGGGTTCTACCGCGGAAGTCGTTGGCTCTGCTTGTCGATCATGATGATTCGGCGGGGCGTGATTATCAATCAGCAGAGTCGCGTGTTCCGCACCGATTCCATTGAAGATGAAAACTTTGCGAAAGTGATCGTCGATTACTACACCAAATCCGCCGACGATTATCCCGATGAGATCATTCTGTCAGAACAGTTCGCCGACGATGTGGAACTTCTCACGAACTGGTTTAAACTTCAGGGGAAAAAGATGGCCGTGGCGGTTCCGGTTCGCGGTGAAAAGCGACAGCTCGTTGAACGAGCCGAGAAAAACGGTCGCGTCTTTCTCATGCAAAACTATATCACCGATGGCCCACAACTCTTGGCGGAACTGGCTCAGTCGTGTTCATTACCGAAAGTGCCAAAAACAATCGAAGCGTTTGATATTTCGAACCTTGGCGATCGTTTTACGGTTGCGGGGATGGTTCATTTCCGCGATGGCGAACCGGACAAATCGAACTATCGGCGGTTCAAGATCAAGGCCGTGAGCGGTCAGAACGACTTTGCCATGATGATGGAAGCGGTGAGTCGTCGGCTTAATCGGTTGATCGAGGAGGAGAAACCGTTCCCCGATCTTCTACTGATCGACGGCGGAAAAGGTCAGCTCGGTGCGGCCCGCGAAGCATTAACACAGTTTGAAAATCCGCCTATGCTGATCTCGCTTGCCAAGAAAGAGGAACTGCTCTTTTCAGACTATCGCGAAGATCCGGTTCAGCTCGGCGAAGGTCATCCGGTGCGACGGCTCATGGAACGAATCCGCGACGAAGTTCACCGGTTTGCGATCACCTATCACCGCAAACTTCGCGGTCGGCAGTACAACCACAGTCTGCTCGAAGAGATCGCCGGAATCGGCCCGAAAAAGGCAGAACTTCTGATCAAACGGTTCGGCTCTGCGAAAGGCGTGGCTCTTGCAAGTGACGATGATCTGAAATCGGTGAACGGCGTAACAGAATCGGTGATCTGGGCGAT